>JAATGF010000007.1 GCA_015654795.1 Bacteroidales bacterium | reverse complement strand
GCAAAAAAACTGGCCTTAATTGCAGTTGCAAACAAACTTGTCAAACAAGCTTTTGCCCTGATCACAAAATCTGAACTCTATGCGAAAGATTTTGTACTTTAAATTTGGATTTTAACACAGTTCATTGGCTGCGCCGTCATTAAAAGTTCATCCTATGCTGATAATAGGACCTGATACCAGACTTGATATGAACCAAACATGAATCAAACATGAATCAAACATAGAGCAGGTATGAACCAAATACGAGGGAAATATGGAGCAAACCCATCAGAGTTGTTTATTTCAAATTACGATAGATATGTATTAAAAGTGCACTACATATCGAAAGTCCACAAATCGCGTATTGGCAAAAGACGACATTTATTTATTCCCATTTCTTAAAAATATATAAAGACCCCGAAGGTTCCTAAAAACCTTCGGGGTCCTGGCGCACCCGGTTTCGGGAGCTAAAAGTGATGCTTCGGAGTTTTGTTCGACTATTGGGTTCGCTATACCATCGGGTATTTTTTGAGGATCTCGGTTGACTTCATCAAGATATCAACATATTGTGCTCTTTTGTAGGCATATGGATCCTTGATGTTTTTCATCGAAAGCTTTCCTTTGAATGCCTCAATCGTTTTATAGCCCCGCGCATCCATCCACTCTTCGAGCATTTCGAGCATATTGGAGATATGGCTGGCTTTGTTTTTATAGACTGCGCTTACCACCTGTACCGAATCGGCTCCTGCAAGCAACATTTTGATAACATCATTGGCGTCAGATATTCCGCGACTTGTACAGATATCGGCACCAATATTTCCATAGAGTAAGCCTGCAAACCGTAAGCTCATCTGATAATCTTTTTGATGAGTAAGGTCGAAAGGATAGAAGAATTCTTCGGTTTCGATATTGATTTCGGGTTGGAAAAAACGGTTAAACAACACAACACCGTCGGCTCCGGCTTTATCCAACTGAGCAATCACGTTGAGCGGATTGGCATAAAACGGACTTAGTTTTACGCTGAGCGGAATCTTTATGCTCTTTTTAAGCTTTTTCAGTATACGCACTTGTTTGGCTTCAATTTCAGCGCCCAATGTAATTGCATCAATCGGGACTTCATAGAAATTGAGTTCCAATCCGGCAATACCTGTCTCTTCGAGGGCAAGCCCATACTCTTCCCACGACTCTTCGTACATGGCATTTAAACTCGCAAATACAGGAATATTTACTTTCGAAATAAGTTTCTCGAGTTTGAACAGATGCTCTTTTGCACCCCCATGTCTTATTTCAGGGAATATTCGGATCATCTCTGCATTACGTTCGTCATACTCTTCCAACTGATTCTCAAGCTGAATCTGTTCGAGATGTATCTGCTCCTCGAACAACGATCTGTATACAATTGCTGATACCCCAGCACGTTCAATTTTCCCGATAACCGCCGGATCTTCTACCAGGCTCGAAGCCCCCAGAATAATGGGGTTCTTGAGTTCGACTCCCATATAAGTGGTCCTTAAATCTGCCATAATATTAAAGTTTTGAAGGTTTTTTTTGAATATAACAAGTACCAATCCATATTCGTTCACCAAGTTTACAAAAAAAACAAAAACCCAAGAGAATCTCTCCGGGGTTTTTAATGTCTGTAATAAGAAATTGTGACAGGAAATGAATACAAGTATCTTACATGAGGCTGTATGCAACGGTCACACCTGCCATAACGATTGAAACCATACTCATCAATTTAATAAGAATATTTAGTGACGGTCCCGAAGTGTCTTTAAATGGATCGCCAACAGTATCGCCGGTTATGGCTGCTTTGTGGCAATCAGAACCTTTTCCTCCAAAATTACCTTCTTCGATGAACTTTTTAGCATTGTCCCATGCTCCACCTGCATTAGCCATGAAAATAGCAAGAATGAATCCGGTTGAAGTACCACCTAAAAGCAGACCGACAACTCCTGAAACTCCAAAAACAATACCTGTTGCAATCGGAATAAAAATAGCTAATAAAGAGGGGAATAACATTTCTTTCTGAGCGCCTTTGGTTGAGATCTCAACACAACGGGCATAATCAGGTTCTCCTTCACCGGTTAAAATACCTTTAATTTCGCGGAACTGACGGCGAACCTCTTCAACCATACTTTGAGCGGCACGACCCACTGCATTCATGGTTAATCCGCAGAATAGAAATGCAGCCATAGAACCAATAAAACAACCAACCAATACGCGCGGGTTCATAACATCGAGGTGTAAATACTGCATCATTTCCGGAATACTGGCTTTGTGAATATCCACATTTACGAAATTATTGGCATGGGCATATTCAGTGAAAGCAGTAACTTTTTCCGGAATACGGGCGATGGCAATTTTAATCTCTTCAATATATGAAGCCAAAAGGGCCAAGGCAGTTAAAGCGGCCGAACCGATTGCAAACCCTTTCCCGGTTGCGGCAGTGGTATTTCCAAGTGAATCAAGTGCATCGGTACGTCTGCGGACTTCCTCGCCCAAACCGGACATTTCGGCATTACCACCGGCATTGTCAGCGATAGGTCCGTAAGCATCAGTCGCCAAAGTTATACCTAAGGTTGAAAGCATTCCCACAGCGGCAATTGCAATACCGTATAAACCAAAACTAATATTACTAAAATTGAAGCCTGATGCAAAAAGAAAAGCCAGAATGATTGAGGTACCAACAATAAGAACAGGAACAGCTGTTGAAATCATACCTGTACCAATACCTGAAATAATTACAGTTGCAGGGCCTGTTTTTGTCGATTCTGCAATCTGCTGTGTTGGCTTGAATCCGGCCGAAGTATAGTATTCAGTGATCTTTCCGATGCCAATACCGCCAAGTAAACCAGCCATCATTGATCCCCATATTCCAAGGAAATTAGGAATAGCTAAATACCTTAGAATAAGATAAGAGAAAACAGCAATTCCTATCGAACTGATGTTAACTCCACGTCCCAGGGCACTTAGCAATTGTTTTTGAGTAGCGCCTTCTCTGGCTTTGACCATGAAGATTCCAAGTATGGAAAGAATGATTCCAACTGCCGCAATAACCATTGGAGCAATAACAGCATTAAACTGTATCGTAAAACTTTCTGCAGGATTAACATTAATTCCGATATTCGTCAAATTTGAGGCGACAAAAGCAGTGGCTCCAAGAGCTGCAGTTGAAAGAATAGCACCACAATACGATTCATAAAGGTCGGCACCCATACCAGCTACGTCTCCAACATTATCGCCAACGTTGTCGGCGATGGTTGCAGGGTTACGTGGATCATCTTCAGGAATGCCGGCTTCAACTTTACCAACGAGGTCGGCACCAACGTCGGCAGCTTTTGTGAAAATACCACCACCAACACGGGCAAATAATGCCTGGGTTGAAGCACCCATTCCGAAAGTAAGAGTTGTAGTTGTAATAATGATCAATTTCATTGCCGGATCAGCTGCAATGGCGCCATTAGTAGTTGTGTCAAGTGCACCGATAATGAACTGCAATGCATAAAACCACATTGAGATATCGAGCAATCCAAGTCCAACGACAACCAATCCCATCACCGCACCTGAACGGAAAGCAATTCTCAATCCGTCATTCAGCGAACGTTGTGCCGCATTTGCTGCGCGGGCTGATGCATAAGTTGCTGTTCTCATTCCGAAGAACCCCGTTAATCCAGAGAAAAAACCACCGGAGAGAAAGGCAAATGGCACCCAAGGATTCTGGATTTTTAATACGTAAGCCATTATAGCAAACAATATTGTAAGAAGAATGAAAACCCGAAAAACAACTTTGTACTGTTGTCTTAAATAAGCCATAGCGCCATCACGGACATGCCTGGCAATCTTTTTCATTGTGTCGGTACCTTCGCTTTCTTTCATCATTTGCTGAAAGAAGAACCATGCAAAGAAGAGCGCAATAATCGATGAGGCTGGGACCAGCCAAAAAATCGGATCAATCATGATTGTTTTAATTTTTGGTTTGTTTATATTACTGTTTAGTACAGAAAAATCATTACGAAAATCAAATTCTTCCCATTTTAGAGTAAAAATATAAAAATGATAATCCCACAAACAGGCAAAAAAGGTGTTGTATAACAGCTTTTTTAATATGTATTTTTAATCACTTGTAAATTAAAACTATGTGCATAAAGGGTGCTGAATTTTCTAATCCTCCTGAAAATGTGATTTAACGTAAACTTAATATTATCGTCGATTTTCAAATTAAATAAGCGACAGGCAATAATACTGAAGAGTGGTCTAAAAAAATTATAGCAACAAAGAAATTAATTTTTATTTCTGATGATTTAGGTCATCTTTGTATTGAGTATCCGATGCAAATAATGGATAGATTTTTGATTGAATAATTTTAAAACAACTTTGAATGATTGAAAAGCATCTGTTATTTGTTTGTCTTGGAAATATTTGTCGTTCACCAGGCGCTGAAGCAGTAATGAATGGTAAATTACGAGGCGTAGGATTGGAACGAAATGTTATCTGCGATTCTGCCGGAATTATCGGATTTCATTCGGGTGAACAAGCTGATGTCCGGATGCGAAAACATGCGCTTAGGCGTGGGTATGTGTTAACGGGCCTTTCACGGAAGATAAAGCCGGATTCCGACTTTGATCGCTTCGATATGATTATTGGAATGGATGATCAGAATATCAGAGATCTGAATGTGCTTGCCCGTTCTGCAGATGATCGGAAAAAAATCTTTCGAATGACGGACTTTTGCACACAAAAAATATATGACCATGTTCCTGATCCATATTATACAGGTACTGAGGGTTTTGAAGTAGTGCTTGATCTGTTGGAAGATGCGTGTAGCGGATTGATTACCTATCTTAACCGGACATAATGGAGACAGGTTATTTTGAAAGGTGGTATTTTATAAATTAAGCATAAGATAAAATTAGATGAGAACGAGACAAGTATTCATTTTATTGGGTTTAATAATCGGAATGGTCGGGTGTAGCATTCAAAGCAACCTGAGAAGGGATTATAAAGGGAAGACGCAGGAAGAATTAATGCTCGGAATGGGAAGACCAACGCGCATTGAGACGCTTTCGGGTGGACGGAAGATCGGGATTTACGAGAAGAGTAAATTCTTAAAATCTGCTCCAATCAATACAGGGCAGTTTCAATACGATAAGTTCGAAAGCCCGAAAGCGATTAAAACTGAAATCTATAAGTTTTATTTTAATGCACAAGGCTTGATTGAGGATGTGAAATATGAGGCGACATATGAACGATAATAAGCCCTCTTTTTAATTTTCGGACGCCGTTATCTGGTTGGATTTTTTTTATATATTTGCACCGCTAAAAGCAAATCGCCCAGATGGTGAAATTGGTAGACACGCCAGCTTGAGGGGCTGGTTCCGGTTACGGTGTGCAAGTTCGAGTCTTGTTCTGGGCACTGAAGTAGACAATAAATCAAAAGCGCTTAAACTCAATGATTTAAGCGCTTTTTTCTTGCCGGGAATAGACAAGGAATTCCCCACCAAAATCAAGGTTAAAGCGACAAAATCGAGACCAAACTCAAATTCACTTTTTCTGGTCACGGCAAATCATACAATAGACTAGATGATAACATTTATTGAATTAGGCACTTAAGCAATAATCTGTTTGTAAATTAAATGTAGAAGTATTGGCCATTCTTCTGAGTAAATTTCTAAAATCGTCCTATTTTAACTCAATAAGGTACTCGTAACAGGCAGCTTCATCAGATAAAGGTTCCTGGAATTCGAATTTCTTAACTCTTTTAAATTTGTTCTCTATTTTCAATACAATTTCCCCTAAAACACCAAATTTTTATCCTATTGACAAAATGCCTAATTCAATTAATGTAATTTCAATGTGTTTAAATTTATATCAGGAATTTATTTACATGATAAGCTATATCAACAAAGTACTACTATTGAAAATGAATGAGTTATACTCACATTAATGCGGTTCCTATTACTTTTAATACACTTCTATAGTTCTATTCAATATACTATAGGGTTGACGATCTTGTATTCAATTTACAAAAATCAAATGCTCGCGCTTTGACTATGTAGATTCCTTTTTAAGCCTTTCGGAAACCGATAATTTCCATTCTGCCTATATAAAAATGAGTACTCTATCATGTCATCCAATTTATCGAACAATGAAGAAAGCAAACTAATCGGCCTCCTCTTCGTCTTTTTCTATTACTTTAACAAATGCAGCGCGGACCGGAACGGGAACTTTTACATTTTCGCCTTTAACAGCTTTCCAAACCATAGCGTTCATAATCTCATCAGGTGCGCTATCTATCTCTGATAAATTAAGTCCTTTTGCCAAAGCGGCAAGCTTGGTGGATTTGGGATTTACTTCATTCAAGTCAATATTAGAAGGAAGACTTACTAACGGAGTATTATCGGGCGTTTTACTGAAGCAGCGCCACATTGGGGTAGCGGCTGCATCGTATTGGGTCATGGGTGGAAGTCCCAATATAAGTTCTATTGTGCGTAGCATTGAAGAAGTGGAATACATGGTATGATCCACATAATGGCGTTTTACGTAACCGCCGGCAAGATATGCGGTAGTGCGGTGTGCATCCACGTGGTCGGGGCCGTTTTGCGCGTCATCTTCCACAATAAATACAACTGTATTTTCCCAAATAGGCGTTTTACTAAGATGTTCAATTAATTTTCCAATAGCAAGGTCATTATCTGCCACACAAGCATAAGGCGTAGGTCTGCCTGCAGCTGTACCCGAAGTATGGTCTCTAAGCATACGCATTGTCATTAGTTGCGGAACAGCATTAATTGCCAACAAAGAATCAAAATCTTCCTGCCACATACGATAACGCAAAGTATCGGAATCTAACAAATCTCTTGTCGGGTATTTAGTGCAGAAATGACCTTTCAAAACAGGAATTTGCGGCGTGTTATTCCTACTTATAAATTCACCGTAAGTACGATAGCTAATATTGTATTTGTTGGCTATATCCCAAATATAAACTTTATTCTGTCCTGTTTTGTCCACAGCGCCGCGTCCATGACCACCGTAACTGGTTGGCCAGTTCTTTTCATTGTAATCGGTAGCGTAAGCGCCCATGCTCCAATTATGACCGTCGGCGCTCACTTCGCCGTCAACATAAAAATTATCCAGCAACACAAAATCCGCTGCCAGTTTATGATGATTGGGCGTTATGCGCCTATCGAATAACAACAAACTTGTATCGCCGTTCCCGCCCGGCATATCGGACAATACCTGGTCGTAAGTACGGTTTTCCTGAAGAATATAAATTACATGCTTAATAGGCGAAGCCTCTCCTACTTTTTGAGGAATGGGATTGCCTTCTTCTCCTGCCACGCTTAACTTCTGCTCTTTATGGTAAGGTGTATTTTTATAAACAGCCTGAGAATAAACAGACAATGTCTTTTCATCAGGAACAGGAATAATACTCATAGTACCCATTAGCAGCCCTCCGCCAATATATTGCACCGGATGGTTTTTTGACACATCATATCCGTGCGGCAAAACCAATTCCTGTTTGTTTACAGGATTGGGTCCATGCGGATTGGGCATTGAAGAAAATCCTTTGGCATTGGCTACATATAATTTTTTATC
The DNA here is from genome assembly GCA_015654795.1 of Bacteroidales bacterium. Taxonomy (GTDB): domain Bacteria; phylum Bacteroidota; class Bacteroidia; order Bacteroidales; family Prolixibacteraceae; genus JAAFHB01. Next base: position 10,186 of record JAATGF010000007.1, on the reverse strand, counting down.
GAATAAGCGTACAACGCTGGGATACCAACCTGTTGGAATGAAACCAAGCGAAACACTTTTGCCTGGCCTGCTTACATCAAATACCGCCAAACAATTATTATCGGCATTGGCAACGTACAATGTTTTATCATTATTACTTAAAGCAACGGAGTTACTTGTAGTGCCGCTTAATGTCGTAGGGAATACCGAAGTATTAAGCGTTTCCAGCACTTCATTTTTTTCAAGGTCAATCACCGAAATCGTGTTGTCATTGGCATTGGCAACAAAAAGATATTTCCCGTTTTTCGACAGGCAAAGATCATTAGGATTATCGCCAACAGCAACAGAATCGGCTATTGCATTTTTCTTTACATCAAAAACAGCGACCTTATTGCCGCCCCAAAGGCTGATGTAGAGTTTGGCTTTATCGGACGATAAAAGACATGTGTACGCTGCTGCACCAAGCTTTATTTTGTTCAGGATAATTTTTGTTTTCAGGTCAATGATGTAAAGACTGTTGTCTTGTTTAGTTACGGTATATAAAATCCCCTTTTTATCGTCAAGCACAATACCAGTAGGTGAAATGGGCAGAGTATTGGCATTTTTCTTGTTCCATGCTTCGCCTAATTTTATGGTATCGCTTGTAACAAGTTTATTATTGATGATGGAATAGCGAAGAATCCAGTTGTCATCTCCGCCGGATGCGTACAAATATTTCTCATCGGCGCTGAAAGCAAGTCCGCCCCATGCTTTGTCTATTTTTACATTATCCAGTTCAACATCATTTTTGGCATCGAGCAGTTGTATGGTTTGCGTGCTTTGTCCATTGTTGGTTACGGCGGCATAGCGATGGCTCCTGCTTACAGCAATATTTAATGGCAGATCGCCCAATGAAAGGCTTTTGCCAACAGGACTTAACGACCAGCCATTAGGTAAACGAACTCGGTTTTGTTCAACAGAGGCGAGGTCCTGTGCATGTATAATACATCCTATACAAAGCAGGCAGATAATTATTACAAAATGTTTCATAGCTCAATGTCATTAATGGGCACTAAAAATTAAAAACTTTCTTTAAAACTCTTTATTCATTGTAGCACAACATCGGGAAATAAACAATAAAATATTAACAATCAGAATTTTCCTCTAATTATGGCTTTTAGATCTTATCAGTTTCATTTGTGCGCTACGGCTCCAAACTGGCATGCACAATTTACGGATCAAGTGGATCAAGTGGATCCATATGCAAACATTCTATAACCGGATAAAACTCTATCACGTGGTTTGTCAATTGCTTTTTACGAGCATAAGGCGTATAGCCAAGTTCACGTATGTTACGAGCGTCAAACGTGTCGGCAGCCGAATATTTCGTTTGCGACATCGATGTTACAAACAACGATGGTACATCCGTCGGAATACCGTAACGAATCATCACTCGAACGGAATTACGAATGTTGGTTGTTGTATGCCTTGCCTGCGGCTCGGCAATAATCGCTGACGCAGGAATGTTATACTTTTCCATTAGGTATTTTTTCATTTCCACCGCTTCGCAATAAGGTCCTTGGAAAGGATAGCAATAACCGCCTGTGGGAATAATGAAAGGCGCATCACCCGCCAGATACCTGCGGGCTGCCGCATCGCAATGTATTTTTCCATCAGGGCTCACAGGCGTTGTTGTGAGCGAAGGCCCCGCCCCCGGAAGTACAATGGCTGCGTAACGATATTTCTTAAAGTCAGTTTTTTGAATTTGTTCGTAAGCTGCTTTATTGATGCCTTCATGTAAAGGTTCAAGGCGTGCGGGTTCATCGCGGTCGTTAGCCTGCATCAATTGCATGGCCACTGCCAGCGAAGGTTTATAAAAAACATCTAAAATGTTACTGATTTCATCGAGTGACGACATGATGTCTTTCAATACCGTTCGGTACATACGCGATGTTACCACATAACTTGCCGAATCGATATGCGGATAGCGCATTTTCTTACCCATGCCAAACTGATTGATAATGTAGTCCATGCCATAAAAGCATTGATTCCAGGCTTTAGCGAGCAAAATGTCATTTGATCTGCCCACAAAACGCTGATAGTAGCCCGAAGGACGCAAATGCCCGTCAATCATTTTATCGAAGACTTTTTTATTGGCATTGTAAACTAAATTCAGTTCTTTAGCGAGAGCTGTAGTATCTTGTTGCCAAAAGAAATCGGCCAGCAACGAGGACGGATATGTGCAAGTATCTGTAACGTGCGTTTTTAATACATCTAATTTCTTTTGAAGAAAATTTTTCAATGTTGCGTTGCCCATCAGTATTGTTTTTACATCAGGAGTCTTATCGATCACCGTGAGCAGGTAAAAGTTTTTATCTGCCGTCAAGTCTCCGGAAGAGAGCAAGCGGTAATTTTTATCATATCCCTGTCCTGCAACGCTTAGGGTGAGCATTGCAAAAATGATGAGAACAATGTTCTGTTTTATTTTTTTCATACACTAAATATTAAAAAACACAGGGTAATGTTTTGATCAACAATTACCCTGTGCCAGGTGAATAATTAATAACCCGGATTTTGATACATTTTCTCTGGATCAAGTTTCGACTCGTCAAAAGGAATGGGGAAGTAAATATCCTTTGTGGTTACGTTATTCAAATTTGAAATTCCGTAATCAGCCGCATTTTTACTCTTGAAATAACTCACAAATTCCTGAGGATTTGCACTAAATGCACGGAGCAAATCAAACAACCTGTTATTTTCAAAAGCCAACTCAGATCTGCGTTCGTGCAGGATGGCCAGTTTTAAGGTAGGATATTTGTTGTGGTATGCTGCATCGGCATTTGAAGTTGCATAGTCAGGCAAACCGGCACGCGAACGGGCCTGGTTCAAATAGCTAATGGCTTCTGTAGTGTTGCCAAGTTTTTCGTTTACTTCGGCAAGCATCAGGATAATATCTGCATAACGCATCAAAATAAAGTCATTGCCCCCGTAACCATTTGCTCCGGAAGCATCGCTTGCATCGCGGTATTTAGTGATGAACCATGCTTTAGCTTTGGCATTATCTGCCCATTTTACCGAAAAGTCCTTGCGAATGTCACCTGTTTCGTAGTCGTTCACCAAGTCGGGGTTGACATAAGTTCCCTGACCAGTCGATGCTCTTTTAGAGTTGATTGTTTCGCCGATCGACTGATTACGATAGGCCACGTTTGAATAATAATTCTGATCTCCCTGCTTGTAAACAATCTGGAAAATGATTTCAGGGCAAATGTTCTTTTTGTTTACATCAAATACATCTGCATAAGGAATCTCCAACAACTGTCCGAAAGTTCTCGTGGCATAAGCCGCATCTAAATACTGTTTAGCCTTTGCAAAGTTCGCCTGGTTGTCATTGGCCAAAACTGATCCCATGGTCAGATAAACCTGACCGAGTAACCCGTTGATGGCTGCCTTGCAGGTACGCCCTTTTCCGGCAGCAGACTGAATATTTGGAAGGTCCGAATTCAATGCATTCGTCAGGTCGGTAACGATTTGTTGATAAACGAGCCCTTTTTCTACCCGGTAAGTAGCAGCAACGATATCGTCATACGAAGTCGGAAATTCAGTTACCATCGGCACGTCGCCCCATTTGCGCACTAAATGGAAATAAGCCAATGCGCGAAGGAAAAGAGCTTCCGATTTATAGATGGCACGGTTCTTTTCGTCAGTGAACCGGATTGCCGTATTGTCGATGTTCGACAACACGTAGTTGGCGCGTGATAACACGGCATATAAGGCATTCCAATGACCTGTCATTTCAGGGTTGGTCGGCACCAATGTAAAATTGGTGAATTGAAAAGGAGTACCTGCGTTTGACTGATTGTCCAAACGGCCTGTATTATCCGAGCGTTCTTCGCTGTACAAATCGCTCGTTTCGCCCAGGCAACTGTTGCTTCTGATTGCGACGTAAATGCCCGCCACCGCTTTTTGCACATCTATTTCCGAAGAGAAAAATTTATTGCTCGTGATAGCATTGGGGTTCTCTACTTCCAGATAATCACTGCATGATGAAAACACCAATGCAATTGCTATTATTAATAAAAAACTAAATTTTTTCATGATCTGAACCTGTTTTAGAATTGAACTTTTATTCCGGCATTGAACGACCTCATTAAAGGATATTTACCATAATCCACGCCTGGAGTTAAATTTGCTCCGTTGTTATAGTCTACTTCGGGGTTATATCCTCTGTATTTTTGAGCTGTAAAGAGGTTGTCAGACGACACGTACACGCGAATATTTGAGATTGCGTTATTAGTCAATGTCGCTGTGTTCCAATTATAGCCAAGGGTCACGTTGGTAATTCTGAAGAACGAACCATCATTCAAATAGAAGGTTGACAAGCGCGTGCTGTTACTTTGTGTGCCACCGCGCGATGCGCGATAGATTTTGCCATTGCCCGGATTTTCGGGCTTACGGAAACGTTGGTCAACATCAGCATACTGGTTGCCCGAACCTTCCATATTCAGGTTGTAATAGTTTTGGCCATCGAGCACCTTGTTTCCTTGTGTACCATTGGCCGATACTGAAAGGTCAAAATTTTTGTACCGTCCTGAAATGTTTAATGCATAAACGAAATCAGCGTAAGGACTGCCAATAATCGTTTTGTCAAGATCATTAACAATACCATCTTTGTTTGTATCAACAAAGTACAAATCGCCCGGCTGAATTTTTGTGCTCTGTGCTGCCGACGGAGAGGGAATGTCATCATCTTTAGTATTGGTGGCCGAATTGATAGCATCTGCTTCCGCCTGTGTTTTTACCATGCCTGCCACTTTAAACCCATAAAACATACCAATAGGTTGTCCTTCCATCGTAATGTGCGTATCGTATCCGCGTTCAGCGCCCCGGGTAAGAATGGTAGAAGCACCACCCAGGTCAAGCACTTTGTTATGGTTCACTGAGATGTTACCGCTGGCGCGAAATTCATAATCTTTGGATGACAAAATCACTCCATCCAATTGCAAATCGAAACCACGGTTGTTGATTTTTGAATCGGGCAAGTTAGTGAGCATTGAAGTAGAACCTGAAACAGCGGTAATTGATTTTGAGAACAAGAGGTTGTAGGTATAACTGTCGTAGTAGTTGACAATAACTTGCAAGCGTCCGCTAAACACTCCTAAATCTAATCCGATGTTGGATTGTGACGTAGATTCCCAACCTAATTTATCATCGCGGAAAGCGTCTGGATACATGGCTGTTTGCACAGCATTGCCGATAATCACGCCAGTTTTGCCCATTACCTGCTGGTAATTATATGCACCAATGCTGTTGTTTCCGCTTATGCCCCAGCTTGCACGGAACTTCAGCGAAGTTTTTTCGCTAATCAGGTTTTTGTAGAATGATTCATCAGAAATAGTCCAACCACCGGATATAGAAGGATAGTAAGCCCAGCGGTTTTTAGGGCCAAAAAGCGAAGAACCATCGCCGCGGAAAGAGCCCGTGATATGATAGCGGTCCAAATAATTAACGTTGACACGTCCGAACCCGGAAGCCATGGTATATTCGGTGATTCCTGTCGAACTTGCGGTGATTCCTGTCGAACTTGCCCGCGAAAAGTTGGAAGCATCCGAACCACCTCCTGTAATGTAGGGTACTTTATCATCTGTGAATCCATTGGCTGTCACGGCAATCACATCCGTAGAGTGCGATTGGGCCGAGGAGCCCACCACTGCGCTCATGCTGAAATCCCTGATTTTTTTATTGAAGTTCAACGTAAATTCAGTCAAATAATCTCTTTCATCGGTACGAGTATTCTGGGCGTTGGCCGCGGTGATCGCCTGAGTAGAGTAAGGTGCATTGACACCCGATGTAATGCTGGTGGGGCGGTAGTATTCCCAGTTGTTTGTGTAGTTGTAAGTACCAAATGACAATTTAGCCGTTAATGGCTCTATGATTTTGTGTTGTCCGTAAACATTGAAGGTCGATCTTGTTGTTTTACGGAAGTTCTTTACCTTCTGCATGTAGGCTATTGGGTTTTCAATGTCGCTTTGAAAAGCATAATCATTCGACTGCGACGACATTTCGTATTGAGTCGGGGTTCCATCATCATTATACGCTTTAAGGAAAGGAAGATAAATCAAAGCGGCTAATACCGGGCTTTGGTGAAAACGCCCTTCGGTTACTTCGTTGTCTTTCATATCCGTATAAGCAAAATTAGCCCCTACGGTTGTTTTTTTTGAAATATCAATATCCAGGTTAGAACGTAAATTGTATTTTACCATGTCAGTGTTGAGCATAATACCTTCCTGATCCTGAAACCCTCCTGAAACAGCATATCGTACCCCATTGCGTCCACCTACAACAGACAGGTTGTGTTTGTTATTTATGGCGTTACGGTAAAGTTCATCTTGCCAATCAGTATCGTATTCAGGTGATTTGATCGTTTCCGAAGCAAAATCATACATATACTCAGGAATTTTTATCGTGCTGGCGTTGAGGTTATTCGTTTTGGTTGTACGTGTAACGTTGTTGTCATGTACGAAATCGTCCGACCAAGCTTTACCTTGTGAAAGCATCAAATCTTTGTAGGTCTTGTTGTGCGCATCCACAAAAAGATCGAAAAATTGCGCCGCGTTCAGCACTTTCACTTTGCGTGCAAGCTGATTGACTCCAAACTGGTAATCGTAAGTTACTATCGTTTTCCCTTCTTTCCCTTTTTTGGTCGTGATCAGAACCACACCTCCCGAAGCCCTGGAACCATAGATGGCAGCCGAAGCCGCATCTTTCAATATTTCAATGGATTCCACATCTTCCATATTAAGGAACAAATCCCCGTTGGCCGGGTAACCATCAATCACATACAGCGGGTCAGAGCTTGCATTAATAGAACTTGTACCGCGCACACGGATTTTTGTGGTATTGTAAGGTGCGCCACTCACTTGTGAAATTTGAACGCCGGCCACTTTACCAACCAACGCCTGACCAACGGTAGACGTAGTAAGGTTAAGTTCAGTTGACTTTACACTGGCGATAGCGCCTGTGATGTCGCTTTTGCGCATAACTTGATAACCCACCACAACAACATCTTCAATACCAACTGTTTCTTCTTCCATTGTTACATTTATGCTGGTTTGGTTCCCCATGGCAATTTCCTGAGTTTTCATCCCAATAAATGATACGGCTAATGTTTTGGCAGTATTCGGAATACTTAATTGAAATTTTCCATCAATATCCACAGTGATTCCAACTGTAGTCCCTTTAACAATAACCGTTGCTCCAGGTATAGGCAACCCTTTTGAGTCCATAACAGTGCCGGAAATTGTTCTTTTTTGGGGCTCGGCAGTTTTTTTATCTGTAAAGGAAGCCATCCGTTTGATTACAACCGTCTTATTGTCGACTTCATAAGTAAATCCGTAGGGAACAATTAATTTGTTTAAAACCTCTTCGAGTTTAACATCTTGCATGTTAAGTGTTACCTCGGGAATTTCCCTGAAATAATCGGAGCGATATAGAAAAAGAAAATCGCTTTGCTCTTCAACCATTTTTAAAATTGTCGAAATGCTCGCTTTCTCCACTTTTAAGTGAAGATTTGTTTCCTGGGAATAAACGCTGGCCGAGACTTGTAGTAGTCCAACATACATGAGAAATACCATAGCCCTCGCCATAATAAAGATTTTTTGCCAACCGCTTTTGCGGATGTGGTTCCATCGTTTTTTTTGCATAGATTTGTACTGTTTTTTTAATCATTTAGTAATTATTACTGAGTGTAATGCGGGAAATGGTGCAAACATTTTCCGCATTTTGTTTTAAGTATTTTCGTTATCTTATTGTAATTTGTTTATTTTCAATAATAAATTTTACTTCGTTCGTTTTCTGAATTTTTTTCAATACTTCACCAAAATCTGAATAGCGCTGCAGATTACCAGTAAAATGTAAGTTTTTAAGTTCTTCTCTCGCAAAAACTACGTCTACGTTATACCATTTTGAAAGCGTTTTCATAATCTCACAAAGGTTTTGATCGTCAAATACAAAACGACCTTCTTTCCATGCTATATATTGGTAAGGATTAACTTTCTGTTTCGAGATTTGTCCGTCAATTTTACTAATGGTCATTTGTTCATTTGGCACCAGTGCTTGGTTTTTATCAGGTTTATTTTTGATAAATACCTGTATGCTTCCTTTAACCAAGGTTGTAGAAATAAGTGGATTTTCTTTATAAGATGAGATGTTGAATTCGGTACCAAGGACTTTTACAGTTTGATCGCCTGATTCGACCAAAAATGGCACTTTTTCATTCCTTGCAACTTCGAAAAAAGCTTCGCCTGTGAGTTCAACTTTGCGTTCTTCACCCATAAATTGAACTGGGTAGCGCAATGTTGTTTCCGAATTAAGCCATACTTTTGTTCCATCGGAAAGCTGCAGGAAAAATTCACCGCCACGCGGAATGATTAACGTATTGTATTTAATACTCTTACTGACAAGCTCTGCTTCGGTATAAAGCAGTTTGTTCCCTTCAATCTTAATATCAGCTCCACTTTCGGTAAATAGGAGATGCTTCGATGTTGTAAGATCATGAACAGATCCGTCATTTAGAATTAATACCGCTTTACTAGTGCCGGGCTTGATTATTGGTGGACTGCTTATTGCTAAAGGACTATTTTCAGATTTATGAGTTGAGAACAGAAATAAGACAATCACGAAGATTGCTGCTGCAACTGATAGAATTTGAATCCATAATGATTTAGTAGAATGTTTTTTTAATGTTTTATTTTTTAATGTTTTCCACGCTTTTTCCGTATCTGTTTTGTGCCCGGAGAAGTTTGAATCTTCGTCAAAATATTCACAGGCCTTATCAAAGTATCGTTGGTGCGATGGACTTTCATTCAACCATTGCGAAAGGAGAAGCTCTTCCTCTTCGGTTAATTTGTGGTTAATTTTTTTCCAGATTATTTCGAAATCAAGTATCGTTCGACCTTTAACCATAATTTGAGTGATTTAGACTTAAGACACACTGATATGGAAAAAGGGTGACAAAAATTAATTTTATTTTGCTGATTTTGATTTTTTGATATATACCGGATGCGCAAGCATAGAGAGAAAAAAAGTGCGGAACGAATGTACCCGTAAGCTAAATAACTACATCTATTCTATTAATCAATCGCTTATAAGATGAAACTTATTGAAGTGGTTTCGATAAGTAACATTCTCAGTTTACCTTTAGCCCGCAGTAATTGAGTTTTTACAGTGTTCTCAGTAATATGGCTGATTTGGGCAATTTCATGGATCTTTTTATTCTCCAAATATTTTAATTTGAATATTTTAGCCATTTGTTCAGGTAACTGAGCTATTGCGGAATTGATATGACTAATTATGTCTGAATCCTCCAATTCCTCGTAATTTTCATGTTTCATGAGCATTTCGAGGTAAAGAAAATTATGCCGGTCATGAATTTGAATATCACGTAAGTTATTTAAGCAATGATTCTTAACTGACTCAAAGAAATATGCTTTCAACGAAAAAGTGATGTTGATTCTTTCAGCATTTTCCCAAAAATAGATAAAAACGGTTTGGACAATATCCTCACATGCTTGTTTGTCAAACAGATATCCTTCTGCAAATCGAACTAGCTGAGGGTAATAATTAAAAAATAATGTTTCATAAATTTTTATATTCCGTTTTACAATCTCATTTAATAGTATTTTATCCTCATTGTGCATAACGCATTAGAACCTTTATTATGGCTTTCAATTGCCAAAATAAATTCATATTTGTTAAAATTCATGTTTAGTGAGATTACAATTTTGTTACATATTTAAATATGAATGCTTGGCAATCATCAAATCATTAGCTGATTTTGGGATACAGTGGTTATGCTTTTTCCCTTAATCTTTTTCTTGAATTAGGCACTTAAGCAATAATCTGTTTGTAAATTAAATGTAGAAGTATTGGCCATTCTTCTGAGTAAATTTCTAAAATCGCCCCATTTTAACTCAATAAGGTACTCGTACAGGCAGCTTCATCAGATAAAGATTCCTGGAATTCGAATTTCTTAACTCTTTTAAATTTGTTCTCTATTTTTGTTTCGATTTCTCCCGTCTTCTCTGGCCTTCTCTCACATTGATTTAATAGTTCTTATCCCAATCCTGAGTACCTTTATCGTATCGATTAAGGCGCCCCGTTTCCGTCATATTTGGTTCATACCAACTTCATACCTTCGTCATATCAGAATCGGGTTCTTTTTTTCGGTGAT
>JAATGF010000032.1 GCA_015654795.1 Bacteroidales bacterium | reverse complement strand
TTCTCTTTGGGAAGAGGTTTTGATTTATCATACGAACTAAGAGTTGAATTATGTAAAACTCTTAATTCGAGGCGACCAAGGCACAACATCACAAAAATTTCACAAAGAATCTATGTCTGACTTCTTTTTAACTTAGTGATCCTTAGAGTCTTCGTGACTTTGTGGCAGAATAACTTTGAACCCTTAATTCGCATTTATCATTAAAAATCAATTGCCTGGTTATTTCTGTTAAACCTTTCGATTTCTCCCGTCTTCTCTGACCTTCTCTCACATTGATTTAATAGTTCTTATCCCGATCCGCACTACCTTTATCGATACGATAAAGGTGTCCCACTTCCTTCGCCCTTGGTCCGCATCAACTTCGTACCAACTTCGGGTTCCTTTTTTCGGTGATAATTTTATGGGTAGATCACAGGATATCAGGGCAAAAGGTCATCTGACGTTTTCTGAACCCGTAGAGACAAAGCATGCCTTGTCTCCGCATTGAAACATAATTCGTAATCCCGTATGTACGGGATTTATAATTCAATGACATTAACTGTTTAAAAATCCCGTGAGGGATTTGATATCGGTAGAAGTTTCAGAATCTGTATTTCCTGACCTGCATAAAACCGGCATCCGTGTTCAAACCCATTTTATTATGCATTCTTAAATATCTTCCCCCGGAACTCTGTTTTGATCCGTTACTATGAATTTTGTAATACACCCAAATAAGTCCATACCTCGTTTATTACAGATTTATTCCATAATAGATAATTATGGAATTATTTTTCCATCACTCTGCTCTCCTTTCATTTCTGACTATTCTTTCCCATGCTGATGGAACTATATTGATTGCATTATTAAACCATAGTATCTTGAAAAGTTGGAAATAATGTTTACATCTTATTCTTTATTATCTTTTGTTAAGTCCTTAAAAGCATTCCCAAGTTCACCCATATCATGATTGAACTCGCGCTTGAATGATTCCCAATCACTTTGTTCGTTTTCATAGGCAATAATTTTCGCCTTTAAAATATTGTTTTTCTGCTCAAGGGCAACAATCCGGTTTTCCCGTATCGAATCAAGTGCTTTACTTGGTTTCATTATTTTTGCTCTTAATTCAGCAATACGGGCATCATTCTCCTTGATTTTGTTTTCTGATTCATTCTTGAAAGCTTTCCACTCTTCGGCAGTGGCAACTTTCTGTTGTTCAATTTCGGCTTCTGCCTTTGTTTCATTTAATTCATTTTGGGCTTCCTGAACATTTTCCCTTGCCTTATCTACTTTTTTGGAAGGCGAATTGCAACTTGAAATTACTGTCGTTGTTGCAATTAATGATACTGCGAGTATGTAAATTATCTTTTTCATATTTTGAATTTTTTGTTTTTTATTACTGTTTATTTCAGAGCCGTTTAGCGTTCAAACTAAACGGTCTCTTTTTCAAAATTAAAGCTGATCAGAGTTCTTCAATTAGCTTTTTAACTTCTTCTTTCGTTTTTCCGAGCTTCACTTGAAGCTTGCCGTACAGTTCTTCCTCGCGTCCTTCTTCATATTGAAGGTCGTCATCTGTTAAGTCGGCGTAATTCTTTTTTAGCTTTCCTTTCAGCTCATGCCACCTACCTTTTAATTCTGTTGTGTTCATGTTTTTAAATTTTTTATTGTGAAAGAATTTTCAATAGTATAAATTTAAACTTCATTTTTTTGAAATTCATTATACAATTGTCCGAAATTGTTACATCTTTTCCACTTTACATCGACAATTCAGACTGGTCTTCTTCCTTGTATAATTCGCATCAGCACTGCGATAATAGCAATGACTAATAAAATGTGAATAATACCTCCCGTTCCATAACCTATAAAGCCAATTAGCCATGCAATGACGAGAATGACGGCAATGAGGTAAAGTAAATTTCCCATAATGATTAATTTTAAAAAGTGTGATAATTAAATATATAAATTTCAGGAACAAATATCGGAACCTTTGAGTGCTTTAGTATTACATCATTCTGCGAAAAGTTTATATTATTTACTCATATCCGGATTGTGTTCCTTAAAGAATTTTATGCGTGATTTAAAAAGCAGCTATCACTAAAATTTGTACTTTTACCATTCGTTACGGCAGTTTGTCTCGATAAAGATAACTGCAGAGTAATCTGAAACGCTGAACTATATTTTTTAAAATTTTTATCGGACAACAATCATCTGGAAGCATTAAGTTCTTCTGGTACGGAATACAACTAAACTCGAATTTCAATGAAAACAAACCGCAGGGATTTTGTGAAAATGGGAACTGTAGCCGGAATCGGCATTGCCGGAATGGCGCTAACGAATAGTGAAACATTTGGTCAAAAAAAGGAAAGAACCAAGGAATCAGCAAAGCGTGACCCGAATATTGTAAGGGTTGGTTTTATTGGTCTTGGAGGTCGCGGAAGTGGCCATGTGCATGATTCAATAACTGTTGGGGGAATCGAAGTTGTCGCAATCTGTGATATCAGCCAGGAGGCGATAGACAACGTACAAAAAATCGTGGCAAACAACGGAATGAAAGCTCCTAAAGCCTATACGGGAAGCGATCATGCTTACGAAGATATGGTTAAAAATGAAGCGCTTGATGCAGTTATTATTGCAACTCCCTGGGAATGGCATGTTCCGATGGCCGTTGCTTCGATGAAAGCGGGCGTTCCATACACAGGTGTGGAAGTATCAGCCGCCAATACAATTGAGGAATGCTGGGACTTGGTAAACGTACACGAACAGACAGGAAATCAGGTAATGATCCTCGAAAATGTTTGCTACCGGCGTGATGTAATGGCGATCCTCAATATGGTTCGGACAAATCAGTTCGGGGAGTTGATCCATTGTCGCTGCGGATACGAACACGATTTGCGCGGTGTGAAATTCGATGTGGAAACCAATAGTCTGAAAATTGGTAAAGAAGCTCATTCAGAGGCACAATGGCGTGGCTTACATGCTGTCAGACGTAATGGCGACCTCTACCCTACTCATGGACTCGGTCCTGTTGGCGTATATCTCGATATCAATCGTGGTAATCGGTTTCTAACCCTTTCTGCCATGGCAACAAAAGCACGCGGATTGAGCAAATTTATTGACGATCATGTTAGTAAAGATCACCCCTATCACAATATTAACTTTAATCTTGGTGATATTGTTACATCAATGATTAAATGTGCCAATGGCGAAACGATTATCGTTACACACGATACAAATCTGCCGCGCCCATACTCATTGGGCTTCCGTGTGCAGGGAACAAATGGCCTGTGGAAAGGTGAAGGTGGTGGCGATTGGCAGGATGCAGGGGAACAGATTTATGTAGAAGGGAAAAGCAAACCCCATATATGGGACAAAGCCGAAGACTGGTTAAAGAAGTACGATCACCAGTATTGGCGCGAAAAGGGGGAAAAGGCAACGGGAGCAGGTCATGGAGGTATGGATTTCATTATGCTCAACGATTTTTACGATGCGGTACGCAATAAAAAACCGGTTCCCTTGGATGCTTATGATGCCGCAGCCTGGAGCGCCGTTTCTGCGCTTTCAGAGATGTCAGTAGCTCGTGGTGGTGCGCTTGTTGATTTTCCCGATTTCACACGTGGACAATGGATTAAACGTCATCCGGGTTTTGCCCGCGATTCACAATTCCCGATCGATCCCAAACGCGATTATATAAATACGCTGTTTTAAAAAAAGTGACAGGTTGACTGTCCAAATCACGAACAGTCCCCTGTCATTCAGTTGAATAGTAGAAAATAACAAGGGGAGTAAAAGAGAACCATAAATTCTCTTTTACTCCCCTTGTTTCTTAAAGTACAGTTATATTTTACTAGCGTACAGTACGCACCCATGTTTCATCGGTTGGTTTAGCCATAGTAGATTGATTGACCACTCCGGTACCGTTGGTTGATGCACCTTTTGCAGGCTGACTTTTTATTAAAATCATCATTGTTGCTGCAGAAAGTGTTAAACAGCCTGCTTTTGTGAGCACTTCTCTCCTGTTTAGCATTTCCTCATTTAGGTCACTCGTTATTTCTTTCGATTCCATATATAGGTTCATAATAAAATCAATTTTAGAACATTTAGTAATTTATCAAAAACAATGCGTAAAATATCTTTACGTTTTCTTGCAATTTGAAAATTAAATCAGTGCAATATTTTATTAAGAACAAATAGCAGTCTGTTAAATTTTACACTTTATCAAAAGTATAAATTATTTTACAAACAAAAAAACATTTGTAAAAATGTTTTTTACGAACAGAAAGTTTTTATTTAATGAGATAGAAATAAATGATACTTATCCTGCAGAAATAGCAATGCCTTGCAGCTTTATATACTGCAAGGCATTGCTATGAAAAAAGATTAGTACTTATTTGGCTATTTTCGTGTAGTGCGTCGCCACACCTCGGTGTTTGGTGCAATATTTGGCGCAGGCATATTAATTTGCGGCGATTGTGCCTTGGCTGGTTGGCTTTTCATTAATACCATCATTGTTGCAGTTGATAAGGCATACCATCCGGCTTTACTTAAAATCTCACGCCTGCCCATCAGTTTTTCGGTATTTTCAGGTCGACAATTATCGTGGTTTATTTTGTTTAATTTTGAGCAATCTTCTGTTTTCATGGTAGTTCCAATTAATTTTCAATTACAAATTTAACCGATTTATTTTGGTTCTTATCATTAATATTTAAAATATAAACACCTGCCGGTAATCCTGAAGCATCGAATTGGTTCTGAACCTGGTTTGTAGCATTAAAATTTGCCAGTTGTTTACCGTTAACAGAATAGATAAAGAACTTTGCATTTCCACTTACTTCACCATTGATATAAATGGTTTTACCAGTTTCATATACTTTAAATAATTGATTTTCTACCGGTTGAGTACTACTAATCACATCAGCAGTGTGAAGGTAGAATCTTCCTGTTCCTTTCGTATCAGCACTTACAGTGGCAGTGTATTTTGCATCTTTAAGATCAAGGCGAGTAAACCGTTTCGTCAACCGGTCCTCAAGCAATGCCTGGCATCCTGAAGGCAAATTAACAGTTTCGGCTGTAAAGGTAATATTTCCGGCAACTTTACAATCGAGGCCAATCGGGATCACATACTGATCGTAATCCTTATCGGGAAGGCACTGTAAAGTAAAATCCACTCCATTGTCATCCAATAGTTTGGAATAGAGTGCAAATTCAGGATTCGCTTTCATCATTCCTGCATCGTAACCCGGATCTAAACCGTTGGTTGTATTAGGTATAAATTTGATTTCTGTAAAACTTTTTAGAGTTTGATTATTGATTGATATTTTAACTAAAGGCCACCCAATTTCAGCAGATTTAAATGGTAAAGTCGGCTCATTTACCTGCATGCCTGAACTAAAACTAATTAAACCACCTGTCGATTTCGATTTGACAAAGAATCCTTGTCCCATCTGAATATTTGAAATTGAAGAGCTATTATAAGGAACATAAGCACTAAGTTGACTATCCCATAAATAGGCAGCAACAAACGATGGATCAAGCAAACTGGAATTAATACTTATGAAGGAACTCACTCTTAAACCTGAAGTAAAAGGATTCCCAATACAGTTCCATTTATTACCAGTTGTAACCAATGGAATACTTAAGCTACTATTGGGAGCTCCCGTTGCATAAATAAACCCCGTGCCCAAAGGATCATTGAACGTGCGAATACTGAACCCTTTGCAATTTCCTATATTGCCAGTAGGAGTATTAGTTCTATAATTAAAATAAGAATTCCAACTATCTAATTCCGTATTATAATCGCGCATACCAACTCCTACGTAATCACCATCTACTGGTGTAGTAAATAAATCAGGAATTTCAGGATTACCTAATATAAAATCATGATACGACTGAAAAACAGGGGAGGAAAAAAGATGCCAATCATCAGTATTAGACATAAAACGCTCTACCTTGATGGTGCCAGAGCCTGTAAATGATCCAGAAATTAATGATCCACTACGATCGTCAGAATTTGATTGAATTAGTAAACATTCTGAACCGCCTAAAGCGGTAGTGCCCTCTACCTTAAGAACTGCACCTGGTACAACTGTTACTCGTCCATTAATTGTAAGGTTAGAAGTAATTGTGCAAGTAAATCCCCCCAAATAAGTTAATTCACCCCCTGAGTTAACTGTTAAACTATATATTTCGGGAGAGGTGTCGATAGTAATTTTGTGGCCATTTAAAATGGTAATCGTATTGATATTATCATTACTAGGCGCACTCGATGCAGAAATCCACGTACTTCCATTGTATGTTTCCCAAGAAGATCTAGAACCAAAATAGCCAGTTTTTAAACTTCTATAATCAACATAATTTTGTCCAAAACAAACTTGTCCCAATCCAAACAGAATTATGGTAAAAAGTATTGAATTTCCTATTTTCCGCAAGGTCGGAAAGTTCGGGCAGAAGAGCTGGCGATGAGTGTCGGTTTGATATTTAATCTTCTCTGTCCAATTGCAAAAGGAAAGATGTTTCATGTTATTTTAGGAGTGTGAGTGACGATGATCTGATTTGAGTTTTTTTGATGTTGCTATTAAATACAGCTTTTAAAACCCAAATTTATACATAAAATTCCAATAAAAATCAATGCACTTATTAAAAAATTATTACAATTTCACACAAAATTTAGGCACCCCTGACAAAATATTGTTTCTCAGCTATTTAAAAAAAAGCGTTGAATCATAATTTTGTATGATTCAACGCTTCATGTAATAATTTTATGGTTCATGCAATCGTGCTGTGCATGACATAGTTTAACCGTTTAATTCCTTCTGCCCATAAAGATCATGATGTAGTACAGCAACGTGGCCAGCGAACCCAAAGCGGCTATAATGTAAGTGTAACCTGCCCATCGTAAAGCATCTTCGGCTTTAAGCTGCGTTTGTGAATTTGTTACACCCGAAGTCCCGATCCACGCCAATGCCCGGTTGCTCGCATTGATCTCAACAGGTAAAGTGATAAAACTAAATAAAGTCGTCACAGCGAAAAGAACAATCCCCGCAAGCAGTAGTGCCGGAAAAGTGTTGATAAGCAAGATTCCTGCCAGCAAAACCCATTGCATCCATTGTGAAGTAAAGCTCACCGCAGGAACAAGACTCGAACGCAATCCCAGCCAATAATAAGCGGTTGCATGTTGTACGGCATGACCACATTCGTGAGCTGCAACGGCAGCGGCCGCTACATTTTGTCCGTAATAGACATCCTGACTAAGGTTGATCGTTTTATTGACAGGATTGTAATGATCGGTCAACTTACCCTCGACCGATTCAATCGTAACTCCCAGTATCCCGTGATCCCGTAACATCTTCTGTGCTACATCTCTCCCAGTCATCCCGTTCGACGTCGGGATTTTGGAATATTCTTCAAAACGGCGCTTTAACTGATTACTGATCAGCCAACTCACGAGTGCAAAAATAATAAAGATTACCCAACTTCCTATCATAGCTTTATATTTTAATAATTTCCAACTTAGTTTTTTATCTACAAATTTCCGGCCAAAAATAGATTTAACTGAAAAAATGGCAGGAGAACTGAAAAAAGGTTAAATAGACGAAACGGTTGGCTTTTGGCAGCTTTCGGCGGGCGTGTTAGTGCTAACTATCTGAACCTAATCCTTTTAAAACTAGGATATTCAGCATTTGTTTTACCGGCATCAGGGTTCCCAACTGAGTCATTAAATAAAATTCAAACAGCTTCTGACTTAGGATGAAAATCGCCTGTGACTTAAAAAACACCGCGTTTCTTTGATTATTAAGTAAAATTATCTATATTTCTGCCATCAAATTAGGATTATTTTTTAGTTGACTGCGATGGAATGCCATAATTGAGAAATTACAGTCCGAAAATGAATTTGTCAACTGACGGATCTTCGATTCCATGAGACCTTAAAAAAACAAACGATATACAGATGAAAAATATTATTGCAATTCTCTTAGTGACCGGGTTTTCAATCCTTTCCCTGTCTGTCTGTGCCCGGGAAGTAAAGCCCAATAACATTCAATCAGTAAATGTAGAAAAACAGGATTCTGTCAATAAGGTTAAACAAAATTTGACAGCAAAGCAAAGCGCTAAAGCTGTTTCTGACGCAAAAGCTGAAGAAAAAAGAAAAAAAGCAATTGAAGCCAAAGAACGTTCAGTCAACAAAAATAAAAAGGTCAGGAGGTTTGGCGTCGATGATAATTTATCCAAAATAATACGGGAACGTAATATTCCATAATATTAAACTTTATTTCAGTTTTACAAACTGATTAATTATCGGATTGATTTAGAGTTGTTGTCCGCGTTAAACTTGGCACCTGAAACGCCTCCCGAAACGATGAATTTCATTGCATCCGCCGGTGACACGGAAAGTGGTTTTATGCTTGATGCCGGAACAAAATAGACCTCACCCGAAAAACCGTATGAGAAAGGACAATATACCGTAATAACTTCATCATTATCAATACTAATCGGCTTATCCTGCGTCACGAACCCCATCTTCCAGAGGTTATTCTCTTTATTAAGCAAAACCATCACCGGGCGATGAAATTTACGCTCTTTCCCAATAAATGCCGAAAACAAATCATTGATTGAAGAATAGATCAATTTAAGGAACGGCGTTTTTGTAAGTATCCGGTTAATAATCTTCTTAACGGGTCTCGCTAAAATAGTCTCTCCGATCATCCCAAGCAAGACAAGAAATACAAAAATAATCAGGATTCCCAAACCGGGAGTTTTAACCTTAAAGTGTTCAACAAGATAGGTTGACAACAACCCATCTGTAAACATAAAAATCCGATAAACGATATACGCTGTTATCCCTAAAGGAGCTATAAATAAAAGGCCCTGAATAAAATAGGTAAACAATTTCTTCATACAATCTGCAATTTATTCGCTGTCCAAAGATACGAATTTCTTTTATCATCATCGGGACAAGAAAATCAGGCAGTGTACGACAAAATCCCCTTTTAATAAAAAAGGTTATACTTTTTTGTAGATCAACAAAAATACAAACGAGTACATCAGGACCTATATCAACATCGGCTCCTCAAACGACGATTTTTTTAATGACTCTTTTTAATGACGGCGAAGCCAATGACCTTTTCAATGACTATTTTAATGACCTAATCTTTTAATGCACATTTATTATTGTTGAAATAAGTAGTCCGGATGGGTTCGCTCCATATTTCCCTCGTACCTGCTCTATGTTCGCTCTATGCCTGCTCTATGTTTGGTTCTTGTTTGATTCTTGTTTGGTTCTTGTTTGATTCTTATTTGGTCCATATCGAGTCTTGGTATCAGGACCTATATCAACATCGGCTCCTCAAACGACGATTTTTAATGACTCTTTTCAATGACGGCGAAGCCAATGACCTTTTCAATGACCTTTTCAATGACTATTTTAATGACCTAATCGCCATTTCACCCCATCTCCTTATCGCCCCATTGCCTTATCTCTCTATGACTCACCATCTCCTTATCGCCCCTTTTCGCCTTTTCTCCCCATCGCTCCATCCCTCACTCTTCTCTCCTTCTCCCCATCGCCTTATTACTTATACGGAAAATCGTTCATTTAAAACAAAATGTACCTGGAATTATTCCTGTTTTAAAGCTGTCGATTTTGGCGCCAAGTGGTGATAAACGGTAAATCAGGCCTCGCTGAAGATAATCAATAGCATCGCTAAGGTAGAGTTCCGAAGTTTGTGGATCGATTGCAAGACTGTAATAGAGATGATTTTCAGTTGATAAAAAAGGACGATCACCCATTGTTGCCTGGTTTACACCAAGTTTCCAGATTCCGTCATTTATAAATAGAAGGGAATCGCGGTTACCATTAATTGCGAGACGCGAAGGCTTTGCATTGGCTGTCAGGGAAAAGCTCTTATCAATGGTTCGTGTTGCCGGATCAATTCGCTGAAGCATTGGAATTCTGGAAGTTGTTCCGCTTTTAGACCATCCGCCATCGCAAAGTGTCCAAATCTTATTGTATTTATCAAGCACCAATCCGCCGGGTTGTTTCCCTGTTTTTATTTCACCGACGACGGCATCTGTTTGTGTATCAATCACTAAAATCGTATTGTCGAATGACCAGCAACTTACAAACAGATAGTCATTCCATTGAACCATTTGCTCTGTAGAAGCGTGTCCCTGCGTAATTATTTCACCCGTTATTTGATAGGTTTTTGGATTGACAATTGTAATCTGTCCCGCATAAAGATCAGTCACATAGGCTTTTTCTGAATTTACAAAATGAATATACCTCGGAGAGGTCAATCCTGTTATTTTCCCGACATATTTTCCGTCTGAAGTATTGATCACATAAATCTTTCCTGAATTATTGATGACGATGTATCCCAGATTATCGCGGATGACCATTGATTGTGCGACATCGCCAAGCGGCAATCCGTTCGTATTGTAAAAGATGTCGTTTTGTACTATGCGCGTAATTGGATCGTAAAATGAAAGAGAAGCATTTCCATACATGAAATTTCCTTCGTTAACGATAAATACTCCTCCCGAAAACGAATCCCCGGTTTGATGACGACTGATCCATTCATCATCTTTCATGCATCCGGCTAATACAAAAAGTGTTAGTACAAGAATGAGAATATTTAAAGGATTGTTTTTCATTTCAGAAATCGTAACGAATTAATAATGAATAATTCCTTCGGGGCATGGGGTGCTGTAATACAGTACGGTAATCTTCGTTGAAGAGGTTGAGAATTTTCAATTCAATGTCTAACTTTTGCCTGTTCAGTTTTATCTCTTTACCTAAATGGAGGTTGTTCATAAAATAGGGATAAAGAACGTCGAGTTTCGAAGTTTTGTCGTTGCTTGTTGTGGTAAAACGCTCGCTGTAATAAGTCCAAAGCCAGGTAAAGTGATAACCCGAACGGGAGAGGTTGAAAAGAAAATTAGCAGAATGCCTTGGAATATATGGAAGTTGTTTTCCAATTGATTCATCGGCCCAGTTACGGGGATCATCACGGTTGATCGATCGGGTAAAGGCATAATTTCCATTTAAGTGATAATCAACAGCATATAATTTACCACTTATGCCGGTGTTTAGCTCAAATCCGCTGGCATTTACCCTTTTCATATTGTAAGGTTCCCAATATCCCTGGGGAGTGGGCAACCAGATAATCCAGTTATTGATGCGTGAATAATAACCGTTAAGTGAAACATGGAAGGTGACGGTATTTCCAACAGGTCCCGCATAACCGCTTCCCAGATCCGCCATTATTCCTTCCTCGGGTTTTAACTGCGGATTTCCGCCCGGAATATAATACAGATCGTTAAGGGTAGGCTGATGATAATTGCGGGCGAGATTGCCCTTTAAAAAGTATCCTTTGTCGCGAAAAGGGTGATATTCGATTCCGGCTGAGGGGATAAATGGAGTGGATTTACCTCCGATAAAATCTTCTCTTGCTAACAGATTGGCTGAAAGCTTATCGTTGAAAGATTTACTGAACTGAATATAAACCGAATGATCACTACGCTGCCTGTCATAACCTTGCGGCTCACCATTTAGCGGCGAATTCTTTGATAAAACACTATTAATCTCGGTATTCGCACCCGTAATTATTGAAAGATTATCGGAAAATTGGTAGTTATAACTTGCTTTAAACAAATAAGATGCAGATCTGGAATCCGAATTAATGACGAGTTGGTCTGCAGCTCCCGAAACCTTAGTCTTTAATTGATAATTTAAGAGTTGAATATTTGCCCCCGAAGATAAACTTAGCGTTCCTTTTTTGCCGTAATATTTCCATTCAGCTACAGGACGATGTGCGTTTTCGGATTGCCTGTTAATGTTGGCATTATTGTCAGTTTCGTTTGAGAGCAATCTTGGAAGGCTGCGATCATTGTGCTGGTACCAGTAGCGAAGAATAAAGATACTCTTTTCTGTAGGATGTAAATAAAATTCCTGAAGAAATCCATAATTCTCATATTGCGAGTTTTCGTTTCGCTGGGTAGGGTAGAGGTACTTGCCTGTTTTGGGATCAATATCTGCAATGAACTTATTTACAAACTGATAATCATTGTCTGAGTAATTATAAAAAGCTCTTGTCTGCGACTGCATTTTATTATTTCCCCCGTTAATCTGAAAAAATTCATCCCTCGTTCCATAACTTCCAACTCCGGTAAGTAAGCGCCCTGAAAATTTATTCTGCCAGTCAGTCGTATTTGCAAGTTTGACAACGCCGCCCAGTGCACCGCTTTTTTCGGATAATGATCCCGAACCATGCAATAAACTAACATTATCCGTAAAGTAAACCGGTATTGTAGAGAAATCGACCATTCCGAGCATTGGTGAGTTTAAGCTGATTCCATTCCACGATACCTGTGTATGCGAAGGGGCGGTTCCACGAAATGAAGCAGTTGCCATCGCACCGCGGCCATACTCTTTTATAAAGATAGGTGTGTTTTGTGCAACTAACTCGGATAGATTGGATGTCAATGCTTTAATCATTGAAATAGAGTCAATTTTCGTGGTCGTTTTCCCCGCTTCCTCTTTTACTATTTTATCTGCAAAAATCTCGATGGTTTTTATTCTTATCGTGTCTGATATGCGCTGAGCAGATGCTGCATTAGCCGAAAACAGGATAAAAACGGATACCGAAACGATGTTTAGATACCTCATTTTAGAAAAGAAATGCTGAAGTTGATTGTTTTGCATTAAGAGATTCCCGATAAATCAATTTGCAGTATATTCAATTAGTGACAAATCTGCTGCACCACTCACTTCAGTCGATATCTCGTTGAGCCAACCCGCAATCTGGAAAACGCCACTTTGTACTTTGATGAAGTTTATTCCCGAAAGGTTAACCTTATTTCCTGCCTTATCAACAGCATTTGAAATATCAAAAAGATTGGCTTTCAATGAACTATTGTAATCCAGGTTGTTATAGCACTCCGCATATCCAAAAGTAAACAATCCAGGGCGGACTGCCCAGTTTTCAATATCAGCCTGAGTCGAAGTATTTTGATAGGCATTTGGTAATTTTTCTCCATCGAATACAACTTCGGTTTTGTCTCCATAGCCACTCCACCACCACGATGAACTGTCGAAACCCGGAAAAAGTTCTCCATTGTTCCCTTTATTATCTTTCCAGGTAACATTCCCGTTACCGACAGGTTTATAGTAAGTTACCTGATAATCATGGACTGTCTCAGAATGACTGTATTCGCTTCCTTTAATTTCGGACCATTCACCATCATTAGGAACTCCGTCCCCATTTTTATCATTCATCACAAACACAACGGCTGGTTCGGAGGTAGGTCCAGGTTGAGTAAAAACAGCAAAATCAGCATCTTCCGTATTTTTAACGGTGTGATCGAATCCCGCAATTATATAACCACCCCAACCACCGAGCATGGTATAACTCTTTGTTCCCATCCAAGGTTGACCTATGAAATCATCTCCTTTCCAATCTGCAGGAATCAGCGAAGCATGCTGTCCGGGACCATATTTATAGTCGAAAACTTTAGTTATGTAGGGCGAAAGGTTTGAAAAAGCGGATACTACAATTGTTTTATTGTCGCTCCCAATCTCATTTGATACTTTAAGTTGAATATTATAATCACCTATTTTTGAAGGCGTAAAGGTGTACTGTTTTTCTGAAGAGACAATTGTTCCGTTCACTTCCCATGTATAGGAAGATTTATCGCCATTAGTGACAGTGGGATTGAGTGAGAGCGACTTTCCTACCTCGACCTTAAAGCCTTCGGCAGGAATTGCAATCGTAATTACCGGCCCTGACAGTTTTTCGTCTTTGCTACACGAAGCGAAGACAACAGTTAGTCCCAGCAAAATCGGGGAAAAGATACGAAATTTAATTTTTAACATACTTAAAATCAATATAATAAATAACCATTAATTGATTTTAAGCTCATCGGAAGTAATGCAGAATGGGGAAAACGGCCATCTGTACGCTTTTATCCCGAAAGCTTAAACCGTGAAAGGCTGGTCTTCTGACTTATCCCGATTCCTGATTACCTTCCCATTCTTTTTAAGAAAGAATAGTGGTCATTAACCAGAAACATACTATTCCGCAGTAGCGGAATCGGGTTTTACAGCAGCGGGTACTGTCCCGGATTTTCACCGGATTCCCAAATTAAGCCCTTTTGGGCACCAAATTCAGTGCAAAAATAAGAAATTAAGTAATAAAAAAGATAAAATGTCGTATTTCTATTTTTACAATCTCAACCTCTGAAAAGCATTTTTTATCACCATCCAAGGGAGATAGGGCGATGGGAAGAAAGGGAGTCAAAATGTCATGTTGTCATGGGGCGATAAGGAGATGAGGCGATTAGGTCATTAAAATAGTCATTGAAAAGGTCATTGGCTTCGCCGTCATTGAAAAAAGTCATTAAAAATCGTCGTTTGAGAAGCCGATTGATACCAAGACTCGATATGGGGTTAAATTAAACAATTCTGATGGGTTTCCCTCGTATTTGGTTCGTACCTGCTCTATGTCTGCTCTATGCCTGCTCTATGTTTGGTTCTTATTTGGTTCTTGTTTGATTCTTGTTTGGTCCATACTTAGCATTAAAAAGCAAATTGTTCACAGATGAAATGCAACATCTTACCTTGCCGGTACTTAGTTGCATTCTTTAATAAAATCAGGTGTGTTTTTTGAATAAGTTTGTAAAGTCGTATATCAGCAAGACTTGCAGGTAATTTTTAACAGGATGACCTTTTGATTTGTAATCAGTATCATTTACACACCCGAACTGCAGTGCCGCTTTTTCATTCATTTTATATCCTGCGCCAAAGTAAAAGCGATTCAGCTCAACGAATGGACCATATTGTGGAATAAAAAGTTCATCATTTACAGATAGATAGATGCTACTCCGGACTAATTCTGCCTTATTGATGGGAAGCAGCAAACCCAGACGGTATTTTAGCTGGTTTTTATATCTATTATCGATAAAACGTTGTTCCAGACGGCTTCTGTGTTCGAAATTAAATCGTTTAAAAGTCTGTTTCAGATTTAATTCAAGCCAGGTTCTGAACTCTTTTTGCAGAGCAGGTGTTTGAAAAAACCCTTCTGGCTCATAGGTGTTGAAAAATCCGGCACCAAGAAAACTCACAAAATTTCTGGTGACGGAATAACCTATTGCCGATTTAATTTCAAAATAATCGTATTTAAAATCGTAATTACAGCTACGGATATGGCCTTCACCAAAAAATACCCACTTTGGCGAGATTTTCCCTTTAAGGAGAATCGAATTCCAATTTCCTAAACTTTGATCTGTCTGCGCATGGCATGAAGTGTAAACTCCTGTAATAATGGTAGTTATTAAGATGGCGGCAAATAGTCGTCTGATAAAATTCATGTTAGTTAAGTAATTTGCAAACATAACACTTTTATCTTATGATGACGATTGGTCTACTGTTATTTATCGTCAAATTATAAATTGCCGGGAGCGGGACGAAACCTTAATGAAACGGGTATTTTTTATCTCTTATATATTTTGAAAAAAAATGATACTTTTAGTAAAAAGGTCTATCAAGGATTTGAAGTTTTTAAAGTGTTGTAATTCAGTTAAATAATATTGTAAGTATGAATAATTTAAAAGGATTAACCCCCGCTTCGGTTTGGAGTTATTTCGAAAATATTTGTCAGATACCACGTCCTTCAAAACATGAAGAGAAAATAATTGGCTTTTTAATGGATTTTGCGCGGGAACATAATTTGCCGGTAAAAAAAGATTCAATTGGTAATGTGTTGATTAGTAAGTCGGCATCAAAAGGTATGGAAAACCGCCGAACTTTAGTTCTGCAGTCGCATCTTGATATGGTTTGCGAAAAAAATTCGGGCACTGTTCACAATTTTGATACCGATCCGATTAAGCCTTATATTGACGGAGAATGGGTCACTGCTGAGGGAACAACGCTCGGTGCTGATTGTGGAATCGGAATAGCTGCTCAGTTGGCAATTTTGTCCTCCAGTGATCTGAAACATGGACCTGTTGAGTGCTTATTCACTGTTGATGAGGAGACCGGACTGACGGGAGCCAATGCCCTTGAACCCGGTTTTTTTAGTGGTGAAGGACTTGTTAATCTTGATTCGGAGGATGAAGGAGAACTGTTTATTGGGTGTGCCGGTGGAATAGATACAGTTGCTACTATTCATTATGAGGCAATTACGGTTCCTGAAGGCTTTTTCCCGGTTCGTATTGCCGTAAATGGTTTTCTTGGCGGGCATTCAGGTGATGATATCAACAAAAACAGGGGGAATGCCATTAAAGTTTTAAATCGTTTCTTGTGGCAATTAACTCAGAATTATGAAATCTATATTGCAGATTTAAATGGAGGTAACCTTCGAAATGCAATTGCGCGCGAAGCTTTTGCGACTATTTTGATTCCACTCCCGATTAAAGAGCTGATTACTGTTGACTTTAATATTTTCAGGTCAACGATTGAGACAGAGATGTTACTTAACGAACCGAATATAAGGCTGTTGCTCGAAAGTACGGAACAACCGCAATTTGTGATTGACCGTTTGAGCCAAAGTCGGTTGATCAATGCTTTGTACGCTTGTCCTCACGGGATTTTAGCGATGAGTACGCGAATGCCGGGATTGGTCGAAACGTCAACCAACCTCGCATCGGTGAAGTTTAAGGCGGGAAATACAATCGAAATTACCACAAGTCAACGAAGCGATCTGGAAAGCGGGAAATTGGATGCTGCTTATATGGTAGAGTCTGTTTTTAAGATGATTGATGCGGATGTGCGTCATGGCGAAGGGTACCCTGGATGGGTTCCGAATCCCTCTTCGGAATTACTAAATATCACACGTACGTCTTATATCAAACTTTTTGAGACTGAACCGATTGTCCGATCTATTCATGCCGGACTTGAATGTGGTTTATTTCTTGAAAAGTTTCCGGGGCTTGATATGATTTCTTTTGGCCCAACTTTACGCGGTGTCCATTCACCTGATGAGAAGATCAATATCCAAACGGTTGATAAGTTCTGGAGACTTCTTTTAGAGGTAATAGCTCAATATTAATTTGTTTTGAAAATTCAGTATTTTGTTCTATATTTATGGGGTGACTTCAGCGTTTTTAATCTGCATGTAATATGATTATTCTTTTTTAAAGAGTTCAAGTGTAAATTTAACTGTTAAAAACTAAAATCATGTCAAATAAATTAATTACTGTAGCTACTTTAGAGCATATTAATCAGGCAAGTATGATGAAAGGATGGCTCGATTCTGCAGGTATCGAGAGTTCTGTTTTGGATCATGGAATAAGCGTTGAAGCTGCGGCACAATTTGAAGGGCAGTTTGAATTGCAGGTCTGCGAAGAAGATGTTTCGAAAGCTTTGGAAGTAATCGGGAATTTCGATATCCATGCAAAACCTAAAACTGAATCTACGGACATTGGTAATCAATTTATTAATAAAATACTCGTTCCTGTAGATTTTTCCTCTTATTCACTTAATGCAGCCTGTTATGCTGCGCATGTTGCAAAACAGAAAGGTGCTGAAATCACTTTGATTCATGTGTATTTTAATCCTATTACGAACCCTATCTCTTACGATCATTTTTACTCTTTTCCGGCCAACGTAACTGAAACATTGAGCGAAATTATTCAAAGTTCCGAAGAATTGATGAAGGAATTCAGGAAAAAGCTGGACATCTATATGGTTGATAAGGAATTATCATCTGTTAAAATAAAAACCGAAATCATCGGAGGAATCGCAGAGGAGGCAATTCTCGATTTTGCCAAATCTGGTCATTTTGACATGATGGTTGTTGGTATTCGTGGAAAAGATTCATCCGAAAATTGGTTTGGGAGCTTTATGACAGAGATTATTAACAAATCGGGCATCCCGGTTTTGGCTATTCCGGGACAGGCATCCTACAAAATCTCCGTGTTCAAAAGATTAATGTATGCAACAAATTTTGATAAATCGGATGGAATGGCGATCTGGAAATTAATCGAGATTGCCAAGCCTCTTGAAACACATATTAGCATAGTGCACATTGATGAAACATCCGATAATCTGTTTCTTAATTATGATTTAGCCCATTTTAAAGAGAAATATGTCGGAGATGTAGGTCCGGTTGAGATGGATTTTGATCTGATAGTAAATAAGAATCTGGCACGTGGAATTGAAGATTATATTACAGATAAAGAAATTGACATCATTGCGGTTACATCTCGCAAGCGAAATATTATTACCTCTTTATTTAAGCCAAGTTTGACGAAGGAATTATTATTCCGGCTTAGAATCCCGATGCTTATTTTTCACCCAAAAGGTAACTGAAAAATGCATGTTCGGTACACGTCTGATCAAACATATTTACATAATACTTAATTGCAGTATTGGCGGGATTCCGGTTCAGTATTTACAAATGCAACATGGTTTCTAACCTTTACGGCCAAAACATTTGGCTGATTTAAATGTTGTATCGTTTGTCTGATTTCCGATTAACAAAATCTCCTGTAAGGAAATAATTGGTATATATTTTGTCACAAATTCATGTTCTGATATGGGAGAAATTAGTTTATTTGTAAACGAATTGAAGTTCATATTATTTTTATGAAACTAATACCTATGAAGATTTTGCATTGTTTATTTAAAATACGGTATTTGTGTGTTAAAGAGATACTTTACGTTCTGACCGTTTTGTTAATTTTCTCCTGCTCATCACTTAAAAATATCGGAATTGAAGTGGCTGTTCAGCCGGAATATCCTATCGATGAGGATATTCAAAGTCTGGCATTGCTCAATCGAAGTATGACAGATCGGTTCACCAATATTAAAATTGATTCGCTGGAGAAGATTTTAGTGCACCACAAAATGTTGCTGGATTCTGTTTTTCAGGATAGTATTGCAGCCGACACAGCTATTCAGATTGCTGCCGGGGCACTTTTTGAATCCGGGAGATTCGATGTGGTTGTTCCCAAAGAACGAAATATAGTAAGAACAGATAGTGACGAAATTGTTAAACCACTAAATATTAGTTTTGTAAATGATATTTGTGCAGATTTTAAAGTGGATGGCGTTTTAGTACTTGAAAGCTTCGCCGAACGGCTAAAAACAAAATACTATTTAATGACAAACGCAGGCCCCTATTATGACAAAGAAATTAGCGCTGCTACTGATATTGCTTACTTTTCGGAATGGAGGCTTTACAGACCTCATGACCTTAAACCGGTGATTCGGTTTCAGGTAGGAGATTCGATATTCTGGAATGCCGGTAGTTTAGCTTTGGAAGATGCATATTTACAAATGCCACCAACAAAAGAGGCATTAATAGGTGGCGGAATTGCAGCGGGTTTGAAGATGTCTGAATATATAAGTCCTAAATGGGTAAATCAAACGCGTTATTACTACCTGACAGGAAAAAATGAGATCGATGCTGCAGTGACATTAATTAAAGAAAATAAGTGGGACGAAGCTGCTATAATTTGGGCTAAATATGCAAATATAGACTCAAAATTAATCAGAAGCAAAGTTGAATACAATCTTGCAGTTGCCGCTGAAATGAATGATGATCTGGATCTTGCAATTGAATGGGGACTAAAATCATTTAAAACCAGGTATTCCAAAGCAGCAGAAGTATACGTCAAAACACTTGATATTAAAAGGAAAGCGCAGCAACAAGAGAATAAAAAACAATTTTAAAGCTGGATTCTGGCATTGTTCTTGTTAAATAATTGAGCGGAAGAGTTTTTATTTGCGGACAAATAACAAAACAATCTTGTCATGAAAATATTTAACAATTACCTATGGATTTTATTTGCAGGATTGATTTTATCCTCTTGCATCATGACTCAAAGTGTTCCTATTGATCAGCTGGAACCGGGGAAGGTAAATTTGCCATCATCAATTCGAAAAGTGGCATTAATCTCCCGTAATTTTAAATTTTCGGCGGATACTTTGGCCAGATATTATAACGCTGATTTTCGCCTTAGAAAAGGGTCAAGGGCAGAAAATTTGGTGATTGATAGCATTGCAGTAACTAAAACAATGGATAGCTTAAGAAAGGCTTTGCTCGAATCGGGACGCTTTGACGAGGTTTATGTTTATCCATTTAATGCTATCAAGCCACATATTGGTAATAAGGAGTTGCCGCTTTCTACAGGTTTCATTCAATCACTTTGTGCTGAAAGTGAAACAGATGCTGTGATCTCGCGTGAGATGTTAAGCTTTTTTTACAGCCGTCATAATGGTTCCTCAGGACGTGAGATTCAGGCTGAAGCGAATGTGAAAGTTACTGCTATCTGGTCGGTTTACACTCCCGGAAGTGATGGTCCGCTTGATCGGTTTACTCATTCGGAGGTGATCAGATGGAATGAATACAATCCCAATAAGAATGACTTAAAGTTTAAACTTCCTGGACGAAAAGAGGCTATTTCTGTTGCATGTGGTGTGGCCGCAAAAAATTACAGTAAAAGAATCGTTCCTTACTGGGCTGAATCATCAAGAGTTATTGTAGGTTTGAATGGTCCTGACTGGGAAAATGCTTTGTCCTATGCAGAAAAAAATAAATGGAAAGGAGCAGCACATATTTGGGAAAAATATTTGAACAGCCCTCAAAAAAGAGTTGCCGGAGTAGCTGCTTTGGACTATGCTGTTGCACAGGAGATGTTAGGTGATCCTGATCAGGCAAATATTTGGTCGGAAAAATCAGTAACACTGCTTAAAAGCGGGGAAACAGGTAAGATTGCCAGAGACTATGCCGCAATTCTTTATCAAAGGAAACTAAAAGCAGCTCAATTTAATTCACTCCTGAAAAACAACCGTCCCTGATTATTTTTGCATTTTTAAATGAACTTAATGGTCGCATTTCTTTATTATTCTATTCTTATCGTCCTTATTGCCGATTTTATTTTTGAACGATGGCTTGATTATTTAAACACTAAAAGTTGGTCAAAAGAGCTTCCTCCGGAGCTTGTTGGAATTTATAATGAAGAGAAATACCAAAAATCGCAGGAATACCAAAAAGCAACATATCAATTTACCCTGGTGACCGAATCTCTTGGATTTATTGCTGTTGTGGTAATCTTCGCTGTCGGTGGTTTTGGTTGGCTCGACGGAATTATTCGGTTGCGCGTGTGTAATCCCATTTATGTAGCGCTCTTATTTTTCGCAGTTTTAGGTCTTGTTTCAGAAATTTTCTCGTTGCCTTTTTCATGGTACGATACTTTTATTATTGAAGCGAAATTTGGATTTAATAAAACAACTCAGCGCATCTTCTTTTTTGACAAGATTAAAGGTCTGATAATATCTTCATTCATTGGAGGTTTAATACTTTGTCTTATCATTTGGATCTACCTTATTGCGGGTACTTTGTTTTGGCTGTATTCTCTAATTGTGATTGCCGTTTTTTCGAGTGTTATGGTAATGTTTTATTCGAGTGTTATTGTGCCACTTTTTAATAAACAAACTCCGCTGGCTGACGGAGATCTCAAAAATGCGATCAGTGATTTCAGTATTAAAGCAGGTTTTATTCTTGACAATGTTTATGTAATCGATGGATCCAAGCGGTCGACTAAAGCAAATGCCTATTTCGCCGGATTGGGGAGAAAAAAAAGGATTGTGTTGTACGATACTTTGATCAGTGAATTGGAAACGGAAGAAATTGTGGCTGTTTTAGCGCATGAAATAGGTCATTATAAGAAGCATCACGTTTATTTTGGGTTGCTCTCTTCGCTGCTTTCTACTGCTGTTATGCTCTATATATTTTCATTGGTGAGTAGTTATCCGGCATTTACTAAGGTGCTTGGATCGGAAGTGCCAAGTTTCCAGTTAGCGATTATCTCGTTTGGGATTCTTTATTCTCCGCTTTCTATGTTAATTGGTTTGGGGATGAATTACAGTTCGAGAATGCATGAATACCAAGCCGATAGATTCGCCGCTGAACAGTACGATGGCAAATATCTTGCTTCTGCACTGAAAAAATTGTCAATCAACAACCTAAGTAATCTGACACCACATCCTGCATATGTGTTTTTTCATTATTCGCATCCAACACTTTTACAACGGTTAAAAAAAATCGCTGCGACTGAATAAACGTTTCATCCAGACTTGTTGATGTTCAAAATTAATTATAGGTTAGCAGTTTATTTTGCAACATTATCAAAGAGTTGTTATCTTGCTAATATGTCATTCATGAAAATTAAAACTTTATTTGTGCAGTTGACTTTTTTTTCTCTTTTGCTGGGAAGCCTAAGTGTACATGCGCAATCCGTAGATGAAGCATTAAATACGATCAATGAATCATCGCTAAAAGCTCAGCTGAATTTTTTGGCATCCGATTGGATGGAGGGACGTGAATCGGAAACAAAAGGAGGTTTCATGGCCGGTGATTATATTGCATCAATGTTCCAGATATTTGGTATAGAGCCTTGTGGCGATATGGAATATACTTTTCCACTTGCGGGGCAGCGTGGAGTGATGCCTGAAGCTAAACCTTCCTATTTTCAAAAATTCAATATCATAAAGTATAAAATGTCTGACAAACAATCATTTAGTCTTATTCAGGAGATGAATGGAGCTCGTTTGGCAAAGAATTTTGAATATGGAATAGACTATAACGTTATTGGAATTGAGACAGATACGGAGATTGATGCTCCCGTTGTTTTTGTAGGTTATGGTGTCGAAAATGATTCTTTAAGATATAGCGATTTTGCAAAGATTAATGTTAAAGGTAAAATAATTCTCAGGTTTGATGGTTACCCAGGTTTTCGTGATACAACTTCGAGTTCCTATAAAAAGCTGAAATTCTCAAATCTCTGGAGCGACAAAGATAAATGGGCCATCAAGGCAGGAGCGATTGGCGTTATCAACTTAACAACCTATTCCAGCAAGGATTTAGGGATAGCACGTAATTTGCCATTTAGATACGAGAGTGATGGAACTGAGTCAGAAACGGCACCCCAGAAATATTACGATAAAAAAGCTGTTCTTGCGACCGACTCACTACAAAAATCGTTACCCGTTATTCGTATTTCAGCTCGTTTACAGAATGAACTTACAGCCTTAATAAATATCGATATCTTTAGTTTTGAACAAGATGCAAAGAATAATCTTAAATCCGCCTCAAAGGAAATTAACGGAGTAAGAATTGGATTAAAATCGGGTGTTGAAAGCGAATTAATGACGGTTCGAAATATATTGGGAATAATTGAAGGCGTTAACAAGGACGAGTTTATTATTGTAGGAGCCCATTATGATCACCTGGGGAAATATAACGGCTATATTTATAATGGAGCCGACGATAACGGTTCGGGAACTGTAGGCGTAATGTCGATTGCAAGGGCGTTAAAGGCAACAGGGAAGAAACCTGAGAAAACAATTATCATTGCTGCCTGGACAGCGGAAGAGAAAGGAATGCTTGGTTCGGAATATTTTGTGAAAAATTTTCCCGGAATATATCGGATTGCTCTGAATCTGAACTTTGATATGATTGGACGTAGTTCGGTGAAAGATACAGTTGGAAATAAGTGTGGAATTGAGTACACAAAAATTTATAATGGTTTTCAGGAGTTATCGCAAAAGCATATAAAAGAATATGGTTTGGATCTTGATGTTAAATATACAGGATCCGAAAGGCCAATGGGTGGAAGTGATTATGCTTCTTTTGCCGAAAAAAATGTCCCTGTGATCAGTTTTATGGCAGCAATGCATCCTGATTATCATAGGCCTTCGGATGAGGTTGCGAAAATAGAGTGGAAAAAGATGGAGAACATCACTAAACTTGGCTTTCTTAATATCAATGAATTAGCCAATTCTGATCTAAATAAATACAAAGTTCCATCATTAACCAAATGAGATTATTAAGAAAGATTTGTATTTTTACCCAAGTTAAAAAATAATAGAAAATGAAACTTTTAGAGGGAAAAACGGCAATTGTTACCGGAGCTTCACGCGGAATTGGTAAAGCGATTGCGATTAAATTTGCGGAAGAGGGGTGTAATATTGCTTTTACTGATTTGTTTTACGATGATATCGCGAAAACAACCGAAACCGAACTTCAGGCGATGGGTGTAGAAGCGAAGGCTTATGCTTCGGATGCTTCGAAATTTGATGATACGCAGAATGTAGTAGCTCAGATTATTGCAGATTTTGGATCAGTTGATGTCCTGGTTAATAATGCGGGAATTACAAAAGATACACTCCTGATGCGAATGACTGAAAATCAGTGGGATGCAGTTATCACTGTCAATCTAAAATCAGTATTTAATTTTACAAAAGCTGTTCAGGCGAGTATGCTTAAGCAGAGAAGTGGTTCAATTGTAAATATGAGTTCAGTGGTCGGTGTAAGTGGAAATGCTGGTCAGGCGAACTACTCGGCTTCGAAGGCCGGGATTATTGGATTTACTAAATCAATTGCTAAAGAGCTTGGATCAAGAGGTATTCGCTCGAATGCTATTGCTCCGGGATTTATTATCACCGAGATGACTGCTAAAATTCCTGAAGAGGCCCGCAAACAATGGGAAGCAACAATTCCAATGAAAAGGGGAGGATTACCTGAGGAAGTTGCCAAGGTGGCACTTTTCCTTGCCTCAGACCTTGCATCGTATGTTTCGGGACAGGTTATTAATGTTTGTGGTGCAATGAATACCTAATGTTGATATATTGGAATACTTTTTTTAAAGGGGCTGATCATTCAGCTCTTTTTTTTGGGGCAATCTTCAAAAAGCCTTATTCTTTTTTTATACTTTTAGGATGTCAATTTGATTGGTTATAATTCCCAAATTTAGCGTATAAGCGCCTAATATTCAGAACTAAGCTTGTCTTATAACTGATATTATGTTATTTTTAAGATGATAAAAAAAGAGGGAAGTGCTCCCTCTTTTAATTTTGTTGTTTGTGTGTTATTTCTTGTTCAGCGCTTCAAATTTGTCCATCATTTTGAGCCTGTAATAAAGATTTTTTAATTGCTCAAGAATGAAGTTATCTTTTGGATTGTATTCAACTGCTTTTTCAAGGAATGGAATAGCCAATCTGAACTGATCGTCAGATTTAGTTTTTTCGGCTTCGTAGCGAACCTGATCAGATGTGGGAACGGAATTGGCAACATCGAATTGTTTTACGCCGCGGTTGAAATAGATAACACCTATGTTGTAATAGGCATCAGCATTGTCGGGTTTAATCTCAATTGCTTTTTTGTAAACTTCAACAGCTTCGTCCTGCCGACCAAGTTTGTCGAGCGCCACACCTTTAGCCAAATAGAATGAAGAGTTTTCTTTCTCCTTTTCAATCGCTTTGTCGAGGTAACTAATTGCCTCGTTGGGTTGTCCAGACATGATGTAGTAATTAATCAACTGAACATTAATGCTTTGATCATCAGGATATTTTTCAAAAGCCTGTTTCATTATTTCAACAGACTTAACTGTATCGCCAAGCGCCTGATAAGCAGTAATAACCTGTGCGTAAGATGCACCTCCGTTATAGCCGTATTTGGCACACTCAGTGAAATACTGGATTGCCTTTTCGTACTGTTTTGCATTCATTGCAGCAAGTCCGGTATTGTACATGATTGCTGTATCAATAGCTGCATCAGCTTTAAACAAAGGAGTTTTGTCTATAGCCAGCTTTTTCTCGAAATAATCAGTTGCTTTGGCATAGTCATTGGCCTGATAAGCTTCAACACCTTGGTTAATCAAGGTATTCGAAAATGTTAAAAGCTTGATTTTCAAACCAGCATTGCCACCTTTTTCGTCAAGCTCAATCGCTTTCATATACGATTTGTAAGCCTCTTCTACTGGATTTTCAACAAGTTTTTTATAATTCTCGTCTTTCGATAGAATTATTGCTTCGATGATCTCTCCGCGTGCCTGCCATGTTCCGGTCCAGTTTACCGTCTTCTCAGCTTTTGGATTAGCAGGATCCAAGGTTTCTTTAATTGTTTCCCAGGCTTTATCAAGCTTTCCGGCATCCTTGTAAGAAATAGCACTTGTAACTTTGCCTTTTTGAGCAAACACCGCGGTGCCTGCCACTAAAAGAACAGCTGCGAAAAATAATTTCTTCATGTTTAAAAATGTTTGTGTTTTAAATTGTTACAAAAATGAATCATTTTTTTTAAAAATACAAAAATACGTAGGTTTATTATACACTACCTGGTATTAACCTAGTTCGTTATCAGTTGTTTCTTCATCCGAAGAAAGATCCGAATCATCATCCGAAGGAAGTTCAGTGTCATCCGATTCAATCTGATCAACCTCTTCAACCTCCTCAATTTCAACCCGTGCAACTGAAGCAATTGAGTCGTCATCGCGAAGGTTAATCAACTTAACTCCCTGAGCAGCACGTCCTGTCATTCGAATTTTTGATACAGGCACCCTGATGGTAACACCAGCCTGAGTGATGATCATTAAGTCGTCAGTATCTGTAACATTTTTGATTGCAACAAGCGAACCAGTCTTTTCGGTAACATTAATGGTCTTAACCCCTTTACCGCCGCGATTGGTAATCCTGTAATCTTCAATTTTGGAACGTTTTCCAAATCCGTGTTCCGACACAACCAGGATATCATCCGAATCGTTTTGAACACAAATCATACCAACCAATTCGTCGTTTTCATCATCGAGTCGGATACCTCTTACTCCAGAAGCTGTACGGCCAATGGCCCGAGCATGTTTTTCGTGGAATCTGATCGATTTTCCAGACTTGACAGCGAGCATAATTTCGTTGTCGCCGTTAGTAAGACGTGCTTCGATCAACTGGTCATTTTCGCGGATTGTAATAGCATTGACCCCATTTTGCCGTGGACGTGAATAGGCTTCAAGTGGAGTTTTTTTGATTACACCCTTCTTGGTACAAAGAATAATGTAATTGTTATTAATATAAGCTTCATCTTTCAGTGATGTGACATTTATATAAGCCCTTACCTGATCATCGGCTTCGATTCCCAAAAGATTCTGAATAGCACGTCCTTTGGATGCTTTGGTTCCTTCGGGTATTTCGTAAACTTTGAGCCAAAAACACTTTCCTTTTTCGGTGAAAAGCAACAATGTGTTGTGCATGGTCGCAATAAACATATGCTCGAGGAAATCCTCTTCACGCGTACTCGAACCTTTCGATCCGGTACCGCCTCTGGCTTGTGTCCGGAATTCGGTCAGCGGAGTACGTTTGATATAACCCATATGCGATATTGTAATCACCATATCCTCGTCGGCATAAAAATCCTCGGGATTAAAATCTTCGGATGCATAAACTATTTCAGTCCTTCTTGCATCACCATATTGTGTTTTAATTTCAGTCAATTCGTCCTTGATAATTCCCATGCGGACAGATTCATTGGCCAAAATATTCTTTAACCATTCGATGTATTTACACAATTCTTCATATTCAGCGTGGATTTTATCGCGTTCGAGACCTGTGAGTCTTTGCAAACGAAGATCAAGTATTGCACGAGCCTGAATTTCATCCAACTCAAAGTTCGTCATCAACCCTTCGCGTGCTTCCTCCGGTGTTTTAGCGTTACGGATAATTGCGATAACCGCGTCAAGATTATCAATTGCAATAATTAATCCTTCCAGTATATGGGCTTTTTTCTCCGATTGTTCAAGATCGTATTGCGTACGCCGGATAACAACCTCGTGACGATGTTCTACAAAATAATGGATAAGATCTTTGAGATTCAACATCTGAGGACGCCCTTTGACAAGAGCGATGTTATTGACGTTGAAAGCGGTCTGCAGTTGTGTTAATTTATATAACTTATTGAGGACAACGCTGGCCATATCTTCGCGCTTGATATCAACGACAATACGCATACCAGTACGATCAGATTCGTCATTCACATTTGAAATCCCATCGATTTTTTTCTCGTTGACCAACTCAGCAATCTTGATAATCAATTCCGCCTTATTGACCATGTAAGGAATCTCGGTGATTACAAGCTTTTCGCGCCCATGTTCAACCGTTTCGATCTCGGCTTTACCTCTGACAACAATACGTCCTCTTCCGGTCTCAAAAGCCTCTTTAACACCAGCATAACCATAAATAATTCCGCCTGTAGGGAAATCAGGAGCTTTAATTATATTAATCAAATCACCCATCTCAATATCATTATTGTCGATATAAGCGATGATTGCGTCAATTGTATCCGAAAGGTTGTGAGGTGCCATATTGGTTGCCATACCTACTGCAATTCCGGAAGTACCGTTTACAAGAAGGTTTGGAAATTTTGTAGGTAAAACCGTGGGTTCCAGTAAGGTCTCGTCAAAGTTGGGCCGGAAATCAACGGTGTTTTTATCAAGATCAGCCAATGCCTCTTCTGCCAGTTTTTTTAAACGGGCCTCTGTATAACGCATTGCCGCAGGACTATCACCATCAACAGATCCAAAGTTACCCTGACCATCGATCAGCGGGTAACGAAGCGACCATTCCTGCGCCATCCTGACCATCGCAAAATAAACAGATGAATCACCATGCGGGTGAAACTTACCAAGCACCTCTCCCACTATTCTCGCCGATTTCTTATATGGCTTATTCGATGCACTTCCAATTTCACTCATTCCAAACAAAACCCTGCGGTGCACGGGTTTAAGTCCATCACGAACATCCGGAAGAGCTCTTGAAACGATCACAGACATCGAATAATCGATGTAGGCCGTTTTCATTTGCTCTTCAATATTAATCTGTATAATTTTTTCTAAATCAGACATATATGTCTTATTTGTATTTATTTAAATATAAAAAGTTACACAAAAATAGTAATTTTAAACATACTGGTATAAAAAATTGTTGTTTTTATAATACTTCAAAATACAAAGCAGAATTAAAAGCGAAATGAAATGACAAACAAAAAGTTACAGAAAGAATTTCAAATTATGATAAAATAATTATTTATCTATTAATTCATTATATATGAGAATGATACAAACAGACAATCAGTTTCAGAAAAAAATAAAGTTCTTTGGTAAAGTGTAATTTATTGTGAATTATTAAGTAATTTAGTCGCATAAATAAAACTTGTTCATTAAAATAACAGACATTTATATATTATGGATTCAAAATTTTCTCCCCGCATAAAAGATGTCCTTTCTTATAGCCGTGAGGAAGCCATCAGATTAGGGAATGACTATATAGGTACTGAGCATATTTTCCTTGGTATTATTCGCGATGGCGAAGGTATTGCTATTGATGTAATGAATAAACTACATCTTGATTATTTGAAGATGCGTAAAGACCTTGAAATACAATTACGCAAAGATAGTTCGTTACAACTGGAAGCAAATATTCCTTTACTTAAAAATACAGAAAAGACCCTTAAATTTGTATTCCTCGAAGCGAGGGCAATGAACGAAAGTACAGTAAATACGGGCCATTTACTATTGGCAATATTAAAAGAAAAAGAAAGTCTTGTGAGCGCAATTTTTAAACATTACAACAGTGGATACGAGTCAGTTAAATCTCAGATTGAGGAATTGACTAAAATTGAAAATAAATCCGATTTCCCCGAGGACAGTGACGAAGGTGAAGATATGTTCGGAAAAAGCGGAGGCAGTGGTGGAAGTTCTTCAGGATCAAAAGGCTCCTCTTCACCCAAAACAGATACTCCCGTATTGGATAATTTCGGAATCGATATCACCAAGGCCGCCGTTGAAGGGAGTCTTGATCCGATCGTCGGAAGGGAAAAAGAGATTCAACGTATTGCCCAGATACTGAGCCGTCGCAAAAAGAACAATCCTGTTTTGATAGGTGAACCGGGCGTGGGCAAATCAGCTATTGTAGAGGGTCTGGCATTGCGAATATCGCAACGAAAGGTCTCAAGGGTGTTATTCGATAAACGTGTCATTAGCCTCGATCTTGCGTCCATTGTGGCCGGAACAAAATATCGCGGGCAGTTTGAAGAGCGAATGAAAGCCATTTTAAATGAGCTGGCCAAAGTTGACAATATTATTTTATTCATTGATGAGATTCACACAATTGTAGGCGCCGGAGGAGCAACAGGTTCGCTTGATGCTGCAAATATGCTTAAACCTGCGCTTGCCCGTGGCGATATTCAATGTATCGGAGCAACTACGCTCGATGAATTCCGGCAGCACATCGAGAAAGATGGCGCTCTTGAACGGCGTTTTCAGAAAGTAATGGTTGAACCGACCTCCGTTGAAGAGACCATCGAAATACTTCATAATATTAAGGAGCGATACGAAGATCATCACAATGTTACCTACACTGATGAGGCTATTGAAGCGTGCGTAAAGCTGACGACAAGGTACATATCCGATCGTCATTTGCCCGATAAAGCAATTGATGCACTCGATGAAGCGGGATCAAGAGTTCATATTACCAATATTACCGTTCCGGAACGAATCATTAAACTGGAAGAACGAATTGAGGAAGCACGGAATGAAAAGATCCAGGCCGTGAAAAGTCAAAACTTTGAACTGGCCGCCAGTTTCCGCGATAAGGAAAAAAATCTTTTAGCTTCACTCGACAAGGAAAAAGAGATTTGGGAGAAAGAGCTTGAGAATCATCGTGAAATTGTTGGCGAAGAGCAGGTTGCCGATATAGTAGCCATGATGTCGGGTATTCCGGTTCAGCGAATTGCCCAGGCTGAAGGCAAACGGCTTCAGAATATGTACAATGATATGAAAAAGAATATCATTGGTCAGGATGACGCAGTTCTTAAAATTACAAAAGCAATTCAGCGTAACCGTGCCGGTCTGAAAGATCCCAATAAGCCAATCGGGTCATTTATTTTTCTGGGACCTACAGGCGTTGGAAAGACACAGTTAGCCAAAGTATTGGCACAATACCTTTTTGATACGACAGATGCGCTGATTCGCGTTGATATGAGCGAATACATGGAGAAGTTCTCTGTTTCGCGTCTCGTCGGAGCGCCTCCGGGATATGTAGGATACGAAGAGGGGGGCCAGCTGACCGAAAAAGTTCGCCGGAAACCTTATGCAGTTATTTTACTTGATGAAATTGAAAAGGCACATCCCGATGTTTTCAATATCCTGCTTCAGGTAATGGATGAAGGACGTCTGACTGACAGTCTGGGACGGAAAATTGATTTCCGTAACACGATTGTGATCATGACTTCAAATATCGGGACGCGACAACTCAAGGAATTTGGTCAGGGTGTTGGATTCTCAACACGCAAAACGGCAGATGAAGAAAACGAGCATGCTAAATTTGTAATCCAAAAGGCTTTGAAGCGTGCATTTGCCCCCGAATTTTTGAACCGTGTTGATGATGTAGTGATATTTAATCCGCTCGAAAAAGTACATATCGAGCAAATTATTGATATTGAGCTTAAAGGATTATACGAACGCGTCGAAACGCTTAAATATAAGCTTGTCATTACCGAGCCGGCTAAAAACTTTATTGCTGATAAAGGTTTCGATCCTCAATTTGGAGCAAGGCCATTAAAAAGGGCAATTCAAAAATACCTTGAAGACGAAATGGCTGAAGCAATTATTGGTAACGATATCAGTGAAGGCGATACGATCACTATTGATCTGGACGAAACGAAAGAGAAGATAGTTGTTACGATAATACCCAAAGTCGTACTTCCGATTTCAGAAGAAAAAAGCGGCGAATAGCCGCTTTTTTCTTTTATACTGAATCCTTCTCACCAATCCCTCTGATCACGACCTATACCTTGTCTATATTTAGTCTATGTTTGGTCTATATCAAGTCTTGTATCAGCTCCTGTAAAATCATCAAACGAAAATTTTAATGACTAATGACGCGAAGCCTATGACCATTTCAATGACTTCCCTAATGACAATAACTCATATCCAATAATTTTTAAAAACCTTATTATCAAATCTTTAACCTTAGTAGCAAACCATTCGCACACCCCAAACCCAACCTTATTCCCTTATTTCGGTTTTATTACAATGATTTACAGGTATTTGCAATCCATCTTACTAATAAGCGAATAAGGTTAAGAAGTTGCGAATGAATGTCTTACTTTCTACTAAGTCCCCCGCGGATTTGAATCCGAACATCAAATTAGATAACACCAATCAACCATTTCGTCCTTAAAGGGACTTCCGTTGACGGGGGATATTTTTTTCTATAAAGATCTTATCCCTAACGAGATATGCCGTTAGGCATTCAATATTTATAGCTGAAATTTGACGAATAGGGCAATCGTGCCGTTAGGTACGAAATGATATTTTAACCAGACTACATTGTTATTAATGACATTCCCAGAGTTGCTGGTTATCTGCTCATTGCAATTTGTTATATATTAGGTTGATTTGCAATGAAATAAGATTTCAGACACCGGAAAATCACTGAGCATTAACGTGAACAGAACTTTCTTAAAAACCCCCCCTTATTCCAATGTCATATAGTTAAGGGAAAAAAGTAAAAAACCATTGAGTTACGAACAGTATTACTACCGTTCTTTGTAGTGACTAAATACAAAACTCAATGGTAGGAGCAAATGTAAGAATAATAGAGGAACTAAAATATTTTTTAGAGGTTGTATCCAAAGACCCATCGTTACGGGAACTGGTAACAGAAACGGAAAAAGATTTTACACGAGACAGGAAACTGCCCATGGAACGTATTGTAGGACTTATCATTAATATGCCAAAGCGAAGTTTGAGCATTGAGATACAAGAGTTTTTTGAAAGTTTGGAAAAAGATTTTGTACATTGTACAAAGGGAGCTTTCTGTTCACAAAGGTCAAAGCTAAAAGCCTTATTCTTTGAAGCGTGGAACCAGTGGTTGGTAAGCAATTTTTATCATTATTATGGAGATAATGTAAAACGCCGGCGCAACTTCCGGGTACAGGCAGTAGATGGATCAACGGCCTATTTGATCAATAAAAAAGAAGTGGCT
Source organism: Bacteroidales bacterium (assembly GCA_015654795.1). GTDB lineage: Bacteria > Bacteroidota > Bacteroidia > Bacteroidales > Prolixibacteraceae > JAAFHB01. The sequence continues at coordinate 16,338 of JAATGF010000032.1, read as the reverse complement.
GACTATTTTGGTACTCAGGACAACCAACATGTGTGTATACCGATGGCAAGAATCATGCAGGTGCAAGACATTCTGAATGACATCACCGTCTGGGGGCAAATCAGTTCCATTAAAGAATCCGAACAGGCGATAATGGCCAGGCAGGTGAGTCGATTATACGAAGACAGCCTAACTCTTTTTGATCGCAATTATCCGGGCTATGCCCTGATGTACCTGATGAACAACCAGGAGGTCCCCCGTCACTTTGTGATACGTTGTAAGGTTGGATTCAATAAAGAGGTGAAGCAATTTGTGCAAAGCAGCAAAAATAGTAAGATCATTAACCTGAAGCCAAACGCAAATGCAATAGCAACGCTGCGGGAACATGGGTATGTTATTACACCAGAGACAACCATAAAAGTGCGGATGGTGAAAGTACTGCTAAGTAGCGGTGAGGTAGAAATACTGCTGACGAACCTGTATGATCAAAACTTGTACACAAATGAAGACCTAAAGTATTTGTATGGACTTCGTTGGGGAATAGAAACTACCTACGGCAAGCAGAAAAACCAACTACAAATGGAGCAATTCAGTGGGCACAGGGTAATCTGCATCCAACAAGATTATGCTGCTGGCTTGTTTGTGGCCAACCTGCAAAGCCTGATAGAGAAACAATGTGAAGATTACCTGGATCAGGTAAATAGAAAACGGACATATAAATACAAAATAAACCGAAATGTAAGTTGGGCTTCAATGAAACACTGCATAGTCAAACTGTTCTTAGACAAGAATCCTGAACAAATACTTTTGCAACTGCAAAAAGACTTTGAACGGAATCTCGAACCAGTAAGGCCTGGAAGACGGAACCCTCGAAAAAAGAAAGTGAAGCGATTAAACGGTAAATACCAGACTTTAACAAACTATAAAAGAGCTATATAACGCTTAAGTATATGACATTGCCCCTTATTCCCTTATTTTAATGACTAATGACGGCGAAGCCAATGACTTTTTCAATGACGCGAAGCAATGACCTTATTTCCTCTCCTCTTTTTTTGCTTCCTCCCAATAAACGTCCATCTCTTCGAGACTCATTGTGTGAAGCGACTTCCCTTTAAGAAGGGTTTGTTCCTCGAGATAATTAAATCGTCTGATAAACTTCTGATTAGTTCTTTCAAGCGCACTTTCCGGATCGATATCGTACAATCGGGCTGCATTTACAATTGAGAAGATAAGGTCTCCCAATTCACTTTCCATATTTTTTTGATCGTTGGCACGAACTTCAACTTCAAATTCATTGAGTTCCTCCTTTACTTTGTCCCAAACCTGCTCCTTTTCTTCCCAATCAAAACCCATGCCCCTCGCCTTTTCCTGTATCCTGTTTGCCTTCACAAGAGCAGGAAGCGAGGCTGGTACACCTTCAAGTACGCGTTTACCCCTGCCCTTCTCCTTTAACTTTAGGGCCTCCCAATTCTCTTCAACTTCCCGGGCATTTTTCACTTCTGTTTCGCCAAATACATGCGGATGACGATATATTAATTTCTCTATCAAATTATTGACAACATCTCCGATATCAAAGCTATTAACTTCGGAGCCGATTTTTGCATAAAAAACAACATGAAGCAAGATATCTCCAAGCTCTTTTTTTATCTCCTGTAAATCGCTGCGCAGAATTGCGTCACCTAATTCGTAAACCTCTTCGATAGTCAGTTTGCGCAACGATTCGAAGGTCTGTTTTTGATCCCAGGGGCATTTCGCGCGCAATTCATCCATTATATCAAGCAGTCGTTCAAACGACGCCATTTGATCTTTTCTCGTATTCACTTGTTATCTGTTTTTATTGCGACGAAGGTAAGAAAATGGTTGCGAAAAAGTGCTTATTTTGTAAGACCTAAAAAGGTAAATATGATCGAACACAGTTTTCAACTCGAAGGGATAGAACCCACAGAATTCTACGGTATCAGAAATTCCAAAATGGAGTTGATTAGATCATTATGTCCCAAGGTTTTAGTTGTAGCCAGAGGGCAGACGATTAAGGTGAAAGGTGAAGAACACGAGGTAAGCGATTTCATCCGCAAATTTCAGTTGATCATTGAGCATTACTACCATTTTAATGCGCTCTCTGATGAGACGATTCAACAAATTATGACGGACGATATTAGTTCTGTTGATCAAAGTATCCAGAACAATAGTGATGTTTTATTATTTGGTAATACAGGAAAGCCGATCCGGCCACGAACTTCCAATCAACAGAAACTCGTGGATGGATGTAAAAAAGATGATCTTATATTTGCAATCGGACCTGCAGGAACAGGTAAAACATATGTAGCTATTGCACTAGCAATTAGCGCATTAAAAAATCGCCAAATTAAGCGCATCATTCTTAGCCGTCCTGCTGTTGAAGCTGGTGAGAACCTGGGGTTTTTGCCTGGTGATCTTAAAGAGAAAATAGATCCGTATCTTCAGCCCATTTACGATGCTTTGTTGGATATGATTCCATCCAAGAAACTGGAGGAGTATCTGAAGGATGGTATTATTCAAATTGCACCGCTCGCTTTTATGCGTGGAAGAACCCTTAGCAATGCATTTGTAATTCTTGATGAGGCACAAAATACGACAATTCCGCAACTGAAAATGTTTCTAACCCGTATGGGTCTGAATACTAAGTATATCATAACCGGTGATATTACCCAGATTGATTTGCCCCGGAAACAGCATTCCGGATTGATTTTAGCATTAAAGATTCTGAACGGTGTGGAAGGCATTTCCACTATTCATTTCGATAAAAGTGATATTGTAAGGCATAAATTGGTCAGAGAGATTGTTGATGCCTACGATCGGTACAATATCCTTCACAACGAAGATTATTAATAACCTTTAAAATACAGATTAAATGAGTGATGCAATAGTTTCTACCAATTTTTCGTTTCCCGGACAAAAGAGTTTCTATAAAGGGAAAGTAAGAGATGTTTACAATATCAACGACGAATACCTCGTGATGATCGTATCTGACAGGATCTCGGCCTTTGATGTTGTTTTACCCAAAGGAATTCCATTTAAAGGACAGGTTCTAAATCAGATAGCGGCTAAATTTCTCGATGCGACTGCCGACATTGTGCCTAACTGGAAAATTGCGACTCCTGATCCGATGGTTACAGTCGGTCATTTATGTGAACCCTTCAAAGTTGAGATGGTGATCAGAGGCTATTTGACAGGTCACGCATGGCGCCAGTATCGCGACGGAAACAGATTGTTATGCGGAGTTCCCATGCCTGAAGGTATGAAGGAGAGCCAGATATTCCCTTCGCCAATCATTACGCCGACGACTAAGGCATCCGAAGGGCATGATGAGGACATTTCGCGTGAAGAGATTATTAAACAAGGACTTGTATCTGCCGAAGAGTATGAAATGCTTGAAAAATATACCTATTCGCTATTTGAACGGGGCACAAGCATGGCTGCAGAGAAAGGATTGATCCTTGTGGATACAAAATATGAGTTCGGAAAAAAGGATGACAAAATCTACCTGATCGATGAGATTCATACGCCCGATTCATCCCGTTATTTTTATGCTGAAGGATACGAAGACCGTCTGGCCAAAGGAGAACTTCAGAAGCAATTGTCGAAAGAGTTTGTCCGTCAATGGCTGATTGAAAATGGTTTTCAGGGACTTGAAGGACAAACTGTTCCTGAAATGACTGATGATCTTGTCGATCAGATTTCCGAAAGGTATATTGAACTTTTTGAAAATATCACCGGTGATAAATTTGTAAAGGGCGATTTAGCCAATGCCACTATGCGAATCAAAAATAATATAGAGCATTTCATGACAAAGGAAAGTTAAAGTCATTTACTTCTAAATCATTTTTAATATGACACAAACGAAACTATTTCTTTTTATTGCTTTGATATTTGCGGGTGGTGTTGTTTTCGGACAAGCAGCAAATGAGACAGACAAATTCATATTATTAGCTAAAGATCAGAGTGCTCCTTTGTTCAAATTCGAGATTACAAAGGGAAAGGTAGTCTCTTTTAATGATTACAAAGGAAAAATTGTTCTTATTAATTTCTTTGCAACGTGGTGCGCTCCCTGCAGACGGGAATTACCACTGGTTCAGGAACAAATCTGGAACAAGCATAAAGATAATCCCAAGTTTGCGATGCTCACGTTTGGACGCGAACATTCGTGGGAGGAGGTCACCAAATTTGGAAAAGATCAAAACTTTAGCTTTCCACTTCTTCCCGATCTTAAACGAAAAGTTTTTAGTTTGTTTGCTTCCGAAGGAATTCCCCGAAGTTTTTTGATCGATGAGCATGGAAAAATCATTTACCTTTCCTTAGGATTCGAAGAAGATCATTTCACAGAACTTAAAAATCTAATTGACAGCAAATTGAATTAAGCTATTTGATTCTGTCAATTAAGAATATTGCAATAACAAGGAGAGCGGAAATCTGATGATTTTCGCTCTCCTTGTTATATATTTTCAGGGGTTAAAGTTGTGTAACTTTTCTACCTCACTCCTTCTCCCCTTCTTATTTCGTAACTTCTTCAGAAACAGATTTATCATCTGCTGACGCTTCTTCTTCAGGTTTTTCATCCTCAAAGACAAGCAATCCTTTTTCATTCAATAAATTATACCAGGATATGACTTTTTTCACATCCGAACCATACACGCGACTTTTATCATAGTCCGGCAAAATTTCTTCAAAATATTTCTTGAGTTCATCGGGCGATGATTTCACATTTATTGCCTGACCGCCATTTTCCTTCTCTGAAATTATTCGGAAAATCTTTTTTAATGGGATATCTTCCGTCATTGTATAAATGGCAATATCTTCGAGCGTACTCATTTTTGCATCAGCGTAAGCAGTTGATTTTTTACCAGTTAGTAATGATTCAATCACCACATTGTTTTTACCTTCCGAAATCACTTTATAAAGTCCGGGTTGCCCGGTGATGGCTAAAATTCCTTTCAACATATGATCTACCTTTATTTTTAGTAACGCGAAGGTAGTAATTTTTCAACCTTTGACAATAAATAAAGGGGGAATTAGACTTTCAACTCCCCTTTTATCTCTTATAAATTGAATTGATGGATGATACCAATCCTTATTGATCGTCCGGGTTGTGCAATATTTCCGAAATCATTGTAAGATTTATCGAAAAGATTCGAAGCCTCCAGATAGATATTTGTATTGTTTTTACTCCAGTGTAACCGACTATCAACTAATACAAAAGGCTTGTATTCAACCTCATCGCCGTATTTTGAACCATCCCAGCTTGTATATGTTCCATTTCTGTCCTGGTAAGAAATCTGCCAGTTGATCCCTACATTTTTAACGACAGTGTGCGAAATGCCTAGATCAATTTTATGCTTCAGAAAATCAAGCACATATTTTGAAGCATAAATACCCGATTGCTTATTTTGATTTAGCCACGACCAGGAAAAGTTGACTGATTTGATGAATAACTTTTTATCAAAAAGCTTTTGAGGATTGATATTTGCGGAGAACTCAAGGCCATCAGTATTTAATCTGGTGATATTCTGCGCATACCATACATTTTCATCCGGCTTTTTAATCCAGTCGATCATGTCTTTTCCATTTCTGCGAAAATAAGAAATATGTCCGTCAATCCCATTAAACTGATACTTAAAACCGGATTCGTAGGCTACTGCTTTTTCCGGTTTAAGCGAAGAATTACCAATATTGGTTGCACTCGAATAATATAAATCGGTAAAGGTGGGTAATCGAAGGGAAGAATTTATTGATGCATACCACTTTACTGCATTGGAAATACTCCAGCTTAAATCTATTCCCGGGTAAAAATTCCACGCTTGTTCAAGTTGGGAATTCCAATTTGCCATAACACCTGCTGACGCTGTAAACTGTTGTAAATAAATAGAGTGTTCAGCAAATAAACTAAAATTTGTACGGGTATCTGATTTAGTGAACATTCTTCCACTTTCTCCGGGGACAGGGATTGGATTATCCAATGGTTTACCTAAAACGTTACTCCATATATTTTCACTCCTAAAATCGGATCCAAATGCCGTTCTTCCAAATTTAGAAACAAACCATGCATTTAAATTAGCGCCGTACACATCTGTAAGATGATAATTATGACCCGTATACCATGCCGGAGTTAATTCAGGATACCTGAAAAGTTCGAAACGATCCTGATTTCTGCGCCAATAAACTGAAGGCGTAAAATGAACAAAATCACCTGTTTCCATTTTTATGGAGGCAAAGTTTGTTTTAACTTGTTCAAATTGGTCGGGATATGCTGGCGTGTAAAAACTATTCGCGCCAAAATTTCGGTCAGTATGCCCGGCTTGCCATTCGAGATCACCAGCTTTGGTTGACAGTTTTCCCTGGTAAAAGACGTCAGTTAGCTCAAAATCAGTGTTTCTAATATAACCGTCAGAAGCCCGATGATCGACAGAAACAAAATTTGTCAGCTTTTTCGAAACAAATGTTCCGGAAAGACCGGTGTCATAGTAACCATTCTCTCCGCCGCTTACACGAGCCTTAAGATTGGATTTGTCTGATGTTCCTGTGATAATGTTGATTGCGCCACTGAAGGCATTTGGCCCATAAATTCGGGAGGCAGGGCCTTCAAGAATTTCGATCCGCTCGATGGCATCGAAACTAACCGGAAGATTGAGGGAATGGTGGCCGGTTTGCGGATCGTTAATATTGATCCCGTTTAGGAGAATAAGTACCTGGTCAAACGATCCTCCGCGAATACTGATATCAGCCTGGACGCCATAATTTCCGCGTTGCCTGACATCTACATTTAACGAATACTCGAGCAAGTCCTGCAGACTTTGAACGGGTGCCGATTGAATCTCTTCCTTCCCGATTACTTTTACGATGCGGGCAACCTGCGAGAAGGCAACAGGAGCACGCTGTGCGCTGATCACAATCGGCTCAACTTCAATATCTTTCATTGAAGTGATTGTGTCATGACCGACTACCATCATATTTCTTTCAGCATTCGAAGGGATTGCGAAAAGCAGATAGGAAATACTTAAACATCCTATTCGCACCATTTTGTGCATACTCTGGAAAGCAGAATACCCTTTTCTTGCAAATTTTCTGAAAGTTACAACATGATCCGTCCGGCGCACCAGACTTTTTTGATTCATAGATTTATTGTTTTAAAATTTAACGGCACAAAGTTATGCAAACATTTTATTTTCTTGTTTTGAATCATCATTTTAGTTAGGAGGATGAATAATACTGGATATTCAATTCTTTCACCCAACTTATTGATCCTAATTTGGAGGGATAGTTCTCAAATATATTATAATATATCAATATATCGCTAAACAGGCAGCTGTATATCAATAAAAAAACCGGTTTTCCACCGGCTTTTTTATTGATATACTATCGTTTGTCGTAATCACACATTTTTTCTACGAATAGATTAATTTCTCTTTTTTGCGGATCCGGGAAGAATGACTTTACATATTTCTATTCGGTTTCTTTTTGGTTGTGTCGTGTTTTTTATACTCTTTATTATTGGTCGAATCATCCCATTTTCTTTTGGAATCTTTATGGAATGCTGAGTCACTCTTGTGAGGCGTCGGCCTGTCTAACCTGTCATTTTTTCGCGTTTTCGTCGTGTCATTTTGAATTTGCGATTTGTCAGTATTACCCTTTATAGGTTCTCCAAATGCTTGATTTGAAGGAGAAACCATAATCAAAAGTGCAGTCAGCACCATTCCTGATAATAAAATTTTCTTTTTCATGATTTTACTTTTTAAATTATTCTTTTATTATTAAATAATTTTCAATCATAAAGGTCCGAAGGTTAGAATAATTTTAGATTACAAGAACTTGAAGCCAAGTGAAAAGGTTAACATATTCCCTTTATTTTTGAAACCAACATTACTAATATCTCCATCTCCGTCTGAAACATTGGTAAGTCCCCATTCATAACGGACATCGAAGGTAAACATACCGATATCAACTCCCGCTCCTGCCTGCCAGTCCCAAATGTTATTTTTATAGTTTTTTGTATCAAACAAAGGAGTTGTAACATCGTCTATTTTTATATCACTGCTGGAAAGAACAAATGACATAGCCGGCCCGGTAAAGGCATGTATGGAGACAAGTTGCAGGTTAACAACTTTAACGCCTAATAAAACCGGCACCTGGATTGTCCTTAATTCAATAGTCTGACTGCCAGTTGTATTGGTTGGCGACATAAAGCTGGTCTTACCATTTCGCTGGCAATACAGTAATTCAGGTTGTAAATAGATTTTATTCCCTAATCGGGCAAAAGCACCAACATTAAAACCTGCTTTCGTATCCGATTTGAAATCGGAGTAGGTGTAATCACTGACTGAAGGATTTTCAGTAGTGATTTTACTGGAATTTATACTGCCTTTAATCCCAAGAGTGAATGGTGATTGGGCAATTACGGACAGTACGACTGTCACGAAGATCAATGTCAAAAATGATTTTTTCATACCATTAATTTTCTGTTAAAAAGTGGGCTCCCATTGAATTTTATTTAAACTCATTTATTCATTCGCCGTTTTAAAGCGCTGCTTACCTTTTTTCGCTTTATGCTTCAGGTTCTCAGCATAATCAGAAGCATCCTCCTTCATATCTTCGAATTTGTCATTTGCCTTCCTGGCAATTTTCTTTAGCGAGTTTTTCCTCGAAAATAATATCCCGATCAGTACGCTAACAAGGACACTTGTTAGTCCCATGATTAACTCTTTCTTTACATTATACATGATGTTTATTTTTAAGTTATTAAAATTTAAACCATAATTCTCTGATTGATAACAACCCGATACGTTAAGAATCTTTTTGTTCCTTAAATATCTAACCCTTGATTGTGATCGGCTTCCGGTATTTTATAGTCGTGCTCGTGTCCCCTGTCTGGGAATTCAATTGGAATATCTGTTTGTTCCTCCCGCCGCGGTGTGTCATTTTGTTCACCCGGTTGATTCTTTTCGGTATCATCCTCATCGATAGCATTATTGAAATTTTGATCCAAATCTTCATCATCTTCATTCTCAAGATCATCGATATCATCTTCAATTTCATCATCGTCTTCATGCGATGGGATGTAGGCATCCGGATTAACACCCTCGGGAGCATTTCTGCTATATTCTGGATCATTACTATCAGTGTCAATACCTGTGTCTTCAGTATATTCTCTATTGCGGGAAATTTCCTGGTCTTCGATATATTCTTTCATCTTTTAAAAGTTTTAAAGTTTGTAAATCAAAAATACGTGCCCTTAAGCCTAAAAACATTACATTATTGCATGAAAGTGTTATATAATTCTCATCATTTTCCTATATTACTGACTGTTCTGGTTCTCGTCTTTAGGTAGGGCCGATTGAGATTTCTGTTCATCTGGCATCGTATCACCTAAAAGAAAACCCCATGGCTGCAAAACTTGTATATGATCAAAAATTAGTTTTGCAATTGCAATGATCGGAAGGGATAAAAACATTCCTGGAATGCCTCCATAGTTCATTACCGGCGGTGTGTAAATATAAATAATCCAAATAATCCGACTTTTATATCTTTATTGGCACGATAAAGGGCATTTACCTTGATGCCCAATCTTCCGGTTGGAATCGCTGGTAAACGCCCTTATCATTTCAAATATCAATTAACTTTTACGCGAACTCCCCTGGGATTTTCCACCACTCTTAGAGGTTCCACTTTTTGATGTTTTTTGTGATGAGGACTCACTTCTACCTTTTGTTTCGTGAGTTCTTTGATCCTGCTGGCGTCTTTGGTCTTCCTGACTTTCACGGCCTTTTTCGTCTTCTTTCATTTTTTTAATTTTAAAGTTTACATAGCAAATGTATGGCCGGCTGAATGGTTAAGCATTACATCATTATAGGAAACTGTTATATAATTTCCATACGAGAAAAAGTACTAATTACCATATTATAAGGATAATATGTACTGATATCAAAACGATGACATCCTGTTTTTAGGATCGGTAAGTAACTTCCTCTTTGGTATTAGTACAGAAACCATCTCATCAGCTTAAGGAACGTGAGTAATACAATGTCCTATGTTGAAATCTGAAATCATTCATCTAAATGGCACTATAACGTGTAGTTTGGAGAATCTATATGGACGTTTTATCTAATCGACAATGTGTTCTGTTTCCGACTATGCGGAATCTTGGTTAATAATCCCTGCAATAGCGGCAACACCGCGTTTATATTGACTTCCTTCAAAACAGGATCGGACAAACACTCGCTGCGCCTTATTCTGTAAGGCCCAAACAAGGCGCAACAGTTTCAACTCCTTTGGAATGGAGCGAAGTAAACGAAAATCTTTTCCCCCAACAATTTACAATTAAAAATATACTTGTACGGGTTAAAAAGAAGGGTGATTTATGGAAACCCGTGCTGGGCAAAGGAGTAAACATCAAAAAGATCATTGAGGGAAAATCATAAGTCAAAAACAGAAAGAAGAGTGAATGATTAAATTGTAACCATTCCTCTTCTTCTATGTTCATTACCTCCTCATCCTTTCATATGGATTTGTATAAGTTTGAGTAAGGTACTGTAACCTTACTTATTTTTTCTTTGATGGTACTTTTCCTCCTGCCTCCCGGGCTTCACTAATTCCGATAGCAATGGCCTGTTTCCGGTTTTTTACCTTACCACCTTTGCCATCTTTCCCTGATTTCAAAGTTCCTTCTTTAAATTCTTTCATTACTTCGCCAATTTTATCCTGCGATTTTTTCGAATACTTTGCCATGATAAAGTGTTTTTAAGAATTAAACAAAATAATCTCTAAATATTTACGTACCAAATGATTACCTTGGAGTCCAGTCATAGAGCCTAAAAAAGCGCAGTCATTCAGTTAATCACGCTTTTTTTCATTTGCGATTTCAGCATCAATTTATATCCCCATTTTTTGTATTGGCGGCTTCAATATTGATAGTTGTAGTTGCAATCGCCGATAATTCTTCATCTGCAGCTTTTTCTTCTTCAAGCGTTTGATTCAACAAGACAGCTACATCTTCCATATCAAGTGTTTCTGCAAATTGGCGAAGAGTCCCGTACGAAGCAATTTCGTAATGCTCAATTTTCTGAGCAGCTGAAATTATACCCGCATCACGCATTGATCCAACTTCACAGTTATCCATTATTTCTTCGGCTTCTTTGATCAGTCCTTCCATTGCTTCACACTCTTTTGCCGATCCGTTTATTCCTGTCACATCGAATATTTGCATTAAACGGTTGACCTGATTTTTCGTTTCTTCAAGATGATTTTGTAAGGCATCACTGAGCTCCTTCGACGTTGCATTTTCAACCATCCTGGGAAGTGATTTTATTATTGCTTTCTCTGCCCCCAAAATATCTCTCAATCCATCTCCAAATAAACTCATCAGTTGAGTGGAACGCATTACTGCATCTCTGGATGATTGCGGATCATTCGAATAAATGTTTGTTTCCATAACTTTGTTTTTTAATTCTGATTTATACTGTTTTTACTTCCGAGGTGAAATATAAATATATAAAAGGCTATGCTTATCGCATTCACAATTATAATATTTACAGTTCAAAGATAGATACAGCCGGGATGAGATGCTTTATACAATTTCAGAAAAGGTTTACATCAATTCCACAATCTGTTTGCATTTTCAAAATGCTTTATGTCATTTAAAATAAGGTGGGTTTATATAATAGCGAAGGCTTTATTGTTACTTTTTATTTCCGGTAATACGAAATATTAAAAATGCTATGCCAATAATAATTGCCACTACAATAAAAATCCCGAATCCCATTCCTGCTTTAAATATTCCGGTTATAACATCACATGAAGTTACAACTGAATATAGTAAAAGAAGAAGGAGCCCTCTATGTATATTAGAAATTCTTTTCATTGATTATTTATGTTTTAATACAATTTTATACGTTAATATAAAGTGCTTTATGCCGAAATATCATCGGTACTTTCGGGGTAAGCTTTTTTCATCGAAGGAGGAACGTTTCCTACGAACTGACAAAATCTCCGCCATTGATATGGAGAACATGACCTGTAATATAACTTGCATCCTCAGACGCAAGAAACACATATGCCGGACCCACTTCGCTTGGTTGGCCTGGCCTTCCGAGAGCAGTTTTCTTGCCAAATTCAGAAACATTATCCAGAGTGGAAGGAATGAGTGGTGTCCATATTGGGCCGGGAGCAACTCCGTTAACCCTGATTTTCCGATCCGCAAGATTTATGCTTAAAGAACGCGTAAAAGAGGTAATTGCCCCTTTTGTTGATGAATAGTCGATCAAATGAGCGCTACCCCGGTAAGAAGTAACACTGGTAGTATTAATAATCGAATCGCCTTCTTTCATATATGGTAATGCCTTTGGGATAATATAAAACATACCAAATACATTGGTTTTAAAACTTTCCTGCATTAATGAAAGATCCGGTTCTTCAAGATTATCAGCTTCATGCTGCTCGGCTGCATTGTTGACAAGAATGTTGATTGCGCCAAGTTCTTTGGCCGTCTTTTCAATCGCTTTATCACAAAATTTCTCATCCTTTATATTCCCCGCGATAATCAGACAACGTTTGCCTTCCGCTTCTACAAGTTCTTTGGTTTTCAACGCGTCTTCATCCTCTTTAAGATAAACAATGGATATATCAGCGCCTTCCCGTGCAAAATGTACGGCAATTGATCTTCCAATGCCGGAATCACCTCCGGTTATTAATGCAACTTTCTTTTTAAGTCTGTCACTGCCTTTATAGTCTTGTCTGATCACTTCTGGCTGTGGGTGCATTTTCTCTTCAAATCCCGGTCTTTGCTGTGACTGATCAGGAATATTTTTTGGTTTTTCGTTCATGGCTAACTGAATTCTTTACTAAATGTTTACAATATAGAATTGAATAGGATACAAAAATAAAGAACCAATTTTCAAATGTTTTACATGAATCCAGTAAAATGTTATAACATTCCATTCAAAATAGTATAGCAATTAAGCGATTTCAATTTTAGGTTTATCAGGTTGATAATGAAAAGAATTATCTATTCTGCAGGAAGAAATATAGTAAAAACGGAGCCGATACCAGGCCACCCTTCTGCAAAAATAAAGCCGGAATGGTTCTCCACAATTTTCTTGCAAATAGAAAGCCCCATACCTGTTCCGGGGTATTCAGCCGAAGTATGTAATCGTTTAAATATGGTAAATATTTTTTCCGCATATTGTTGTTCAAACCCCAAACCATTATCTTTAACAGAGATTTTATAATACACGTTGTTTGAAGAAGTTTTCAGAATCGGATATGATTTGGCTGTAATCTTTTCACAATTAAAATTAATGAATGGAAGAACGTCAGGTTTACTGTATTTCAGCGAATTGCTGATCAGATTTTGAAATAATTGATATATTTGGAATGGAATCACCTTGAGGACGGGCAATAAATCCGATTTAATATCTGCCCTTTTTTCCTCAATTGAAGTAGACAATTCGAGTAAAACATTTTTAAGTATCAGATTTAAATCAGTTTCCTCAAAGGATTTATCAATTTTATTGGTTCGGGAGAATAAAAGCAAATCATCGATGAGTTTTCGCATCCGGTTAGCGGATGTCTGGATTCTTGAAAAATAATCCTTCCCCACTTCAGATAGAGCAGACGATTCTTTTGTTGTAAGCAGTGATATAAATGTTTGTATTTTACGTAATGGTTCCTGCAAATCATGGCTTGCGATTTGATTGAAATATGCAAGTTCCTTATTACTTTGTTCCAGTTCCCGATTTCTTTCTTCCAAAACTAAACTACTTAAATGTGCTTCTGTAACATCTTTTATAACACTGATATGTGTACTATTACCAATAAATTTACCCATAGACTGAAAATATCGCTGTTTATCATCTTTGCGAATTACTCTATAAAAATGGGGATAAGTATCATGGTTGAACAAAATGTCCCTGGCACCACGGGAAATAATAGACTTATCATCGGGGTGAATAAATTCGAGATAATTGTCAATTGTAGGTTCAAATGATTGTGGTTCACATCCTAATAATCGGTATAAATTATCGGAATAGATTAATTTATTCGCTTTCATATCCCAGATTGAAGTACAAAATTCTCCAATTATTTCAGCGTGCTTTATGGATTCTGTTGTAATCAGCAATTTCTCGTTTGAATCTTTCAGATTATTTAAATCCTGATTTATTTTGAGAAAAGAAAGGATAATTATTAACAGTGAAAATAATAGTAATAATAATGTTATGAAGGGTGTAAATGAAATTTCGCGGTTATACTTTGCCTGGTGGCTGTTGAAATAAGATATTTCCAAATCAATCATTTGGTTTATAAGTGAACGGATTGAGTCCATTATTTCTTTTCCTTTCACCATATTTTCACCTAACAGCTGAGTTGTTCCGTAAGCGGAAATTGATGCCAATGAATTTGCCAGTCGAATAAACCGCGCATCAATTAAATGTCGAAGTTCCTGTAAATTTGCTTGTTGTTTTGGCTGGTTTTTTATCAGTTCTTTTAGGACAATAAAGGATTTATTGACTTTTTCGCGGCCCCGAATATAAGGATCGAGAAAAGTACTGTCATTGGTAATAATATAGCCACGTTGCCCGGTTTCAGCATCTTTAACGTAAGATAATAACTGCTCAAGCTGTATTTGAATTTTATAGGAATGAACCAATAGTTCAGTTAATATTTTGAGAGATTTTGTATGGTTGTATGATATGCTCGAAATAAAAAGCAATAGGAAAAATGATATCGTAAAGATAGTTTTCAGAAAAGAGGAATGCAAAAAGAGAGAATATTTGCCCATTTTGAATAAATATTAACTAAAGACTTAATAAAAAACCATCTCTGTTTAGACCTGAAGTCTGATAATGCCAGTTCATAGTTATTACTTCCTCCAACAAGTTTTTAAGCTTTTCAATATCGTTTGGTTTTTTTATATACACGTTTGCTCCTTTGACAAATGCATCTTCAATATCCTGTTCTGAAGCCGAGGTAGAATAAATTGCAATAGCGACATCATTCAAATATTCTAAATGCTTGATATCCAACAAACATTCCATTCCAGATTTACGTGGCATATTCAGGTCAAGGAAAAGTATATGAGGCAATTTATTTTTGCTTTGGGTAAGGTAGTCCATTAATTCCACCCCATCATTCACCGTTTTAACTATAGTTTTTATTTTTATAGAATCAAAAGCTTCTTTGAAAAAAAGACGATCGTCCTCATCGTCATCAGCAAGTAGAACATAAATTGATTCTTGTTGCATGTGTAGGTGTATTTGTGATTTGTTAAATAATATATTGCCAATAATCTTCTGTTTCTAAAGTTCTTCCTCATTATTACGGGCATCGCGCCGCTTTTTAATAATTCGTTGGAAAGTTGTAGGCGTAAGCCCTGTCACATTTTTAAATTGACTGCTAAAATGTGCCACGCTACTGTAATTCAATTTCCACGCAATTTCAGTACAGGTTAAGTCTGAGGTGGCAATAAGTTGCTTGGCACGCTCTGTTTTCTGCAGTTTAATAAAATTCTCAATAGAAGTGTAAGTGGTATTTGAGAATAGGTTTGAGATATAACCATATCTGTATCTGAGTTTATTGGTTAAATATGAGGAAATGCTTTCCGTCGGTGGCAGTTTATCATCCATATACACAATTTCTATTATGGCATCTTTTATTTTTTGAACAAGAATATTTTTTTCATTCTCAACGATTTCAATACCATAGTGTTTTAACCCTGCAATAAGTTCTTTTAACTTCTCGTCTGGAATAGTTCCATTTAATTCAACTTCACCTATGCCATTCAAAGAATAGGACAATTGCAATCTGTCCAGATATTCTTGTACCAATTTTTTACCAACAATACTGAAGTCATATCGAATATAAAGTTTCATCTTCAAATATTTTGTTTAAACATTTCTCCCGTCTGAAACACATCTTAACTTCATAACAAAAGCAAATCATATTTAGTTTTTTACGAACTAATGTTTTTTCGGTTTCAGGCAGATACGGATTGAATAATGTTTGTACATGAAACGATCACGGCATACATACAGCAAAAGAAGATGAATCGTAGATCGGCGTAGCCAATAATCCGTGAGTTGACGGATCTGACCCATTCAATTACTGCCTACAAACAAAAATGACAAACATTCACATAAAAATGAATGCTTGTCATTGAAAAATGAGAAAAAGAAGTCACATCTTTTTTTTAATCATTATAAATCACGGAAAAAGCATCGTCCACGGCCGTCCATCTCAGTCCATCTCAGAAAAAGTCAATCCGGACTATACGTTTTTTCACTACCTTTATCTATCGATAAAGGCGCCCCACTTCCTCCGTATCTGGTCCTGACCAAC
>JAATGF010000157.1 GCA_015654795.1 Bacteroidales bacterium | reverse complement strand
TTTTTAATGACTTTTTTCAATGACGGCGAAGCCAATGAACTTTTCAATGACCTTAATAAAACCCTTTCCCATCGCCTTTTCCCCTAACTCGCCATTATCTCCCTTTCGCCCCATCATTCCATTTCCCTGCTCTATGTTTGGTCCATATCGAGTCTGGTATCAGGTTCTTTATCAACATCGGATCCTCAAACGAAGATTTTTAATGACTTTTTTTCAATGACGGCGAAGCCAATGACCTCTTCAATGACCTTAATAAAACCCTTTCCCCATTGCCTTTTCCCCAAACTCGCCTTATCGCCCCATTCCTTCCTCTCTCGCTTTTATAAATACAGCATTATTTTATTTCCGGCACTTAGGGGCGAAGTGATCAGGAAAAAAGGCAAAGAACCTTAATAATTAGGGAATAAGTTTTAGTCCACTTAGTGCAGAACTATCATTGGGACGAATAATAAGTGCCTGATGAAACAGCACCTTTGCCTCTGAAGGTTTACTGCTATAAAGTTTTGACCAGGCCAGCATAATCAACGAATCGTAGTCTAACGGATAAAGATTCACAATTTTTTCGAAGAGTCTTGCTGCACCATTAAAATCTTTTCGATTATAAATAATCACCCCTAACCAATAGTTCGCAACAGTATTTTGAGGATCGATCGTCAATATTTCGACATATTGTTTCTTCACGCTCTCCCAATCTTCAAGGGCACTGAGCGGTTTTACACAACCGAAACGGGCTTCTATTGCATATGGCTTTAGTGCAATAGACTTCTCGTAATAACTGATCGATTCGGTATATTGCTTTGCGAGGTAATTGAGCCAGCCTAAACGTATATTTATAACATAGTTTCCCGGATCGTAACCCGCCTTCAATTCGCTAATTGCTTTCGCATAGTTTTTGGCATTTTCGGCTTCGTAACTTTTGGCAAATATACTTTGTAATGCATCCATTGATTGAGAGAAAGAACTAAAGCTGATCAATGCCAGTAAAACAGTAATCGTATTTTTCTTTAAAGTTTCCATATGATTCCTCCTGAAAATGAATGTTGTTTGTAATCAAAACGCGTAAGTTCCATTTGTTTTTTGTCGTAAGTGTAATTACCGAATAAAGTCACGCTTGCCCCAAGATACCAAAATAATGTAAATCCAGTCCTAAATGTGGAAGGATCAACCGAATTATAGATGTAGAGGGCATTGTGAGCATTGTAGTTTTTTAAATTGCCCAGGGTAATATTCCCTTCTGCCCACACCATTTTATAGAGTCGTGCACCAGCAGTCTGAGAAAATACGACTCGGCTATTTCTCGTTTCAATCATGCTGATCAGGGAACTGTTGAAATAAATGTTCGATTTCCCTGGCAAAGTAACTCCTGCCTTCAGCCCAAATTGCTTCGTATTTCCGAGATTGCTGTTTAATACCGAACCACTAAATCCAAAACTAAATCGGTTTATATTTGAGGAAAGTGCAGTAAATAGCAGATTGCCAGGATATAGTATTCCATCTATGGTGGTATTCAGATAATGATAAGCGACATCCAGCGAGGTGTGTGAGGTAACGGACCAGTTTATTAACGCAAAATACTCAGGTTGCTTTGTCAGTGACGAGCCTTCAATTGTCTGCTGATAATTCGAAATGGATTGATATAAAGTTATCCGATAACCAAGTTGCGTAGAAATTCCCATACGAAGATAGGTTGGATCTGAACGGGATAAAGCATTATTAGCTTTATAGTTAAATTCAAAATCAATTGCATCAACGGGCTTGAACGCTTCTTCCTCTAGTTTTCGCTGCAGATCTTTCGGAAGCTTTTCAGCATGAAAACGGGCAAATTTTTTGTTGCCTGTATTTAATCCGCAATAGTAAAGGTAAGCGCGTGTATCAGCATCATATGCATCAAAAGCCAATGCTTTTTCGTATTGCATTTGCGCCCCATAAAAATCTGCTTTGACAAAACAGGCATATCCCATTCGTTGGCGAAGTCTTTTATAGTCGATATTTTGCACGATTGCCTGATTCCCTGTTTCAAGAAGCTTATCCCAATCCCCGGACATATAATATTGATATGTAATGCTGTCCACAGCTAAAAAAGTGACTGGCTGTTGTGCTTTTGCAACTACCGGAACAAAAAGCAAAGCGGCGATTAAGAGTTTATGCATTTAGCCCGAATTTTAGTCTTATTAGATTCATAAGTAAATTCCTTAAGACAGTTTTCACTCAAAATAATCATGCTGTCGCTCTCTCTTCTTTCCTTTCCAAAAACTGAAACCTGAATTTTAGATTTTAAGATTAACATTTCAGCATCAGAAAGGTTATTTGTGTATTCAGGTTGAATGAAATGCCAAACACAGATATAGGTGTAGAACGGAGCAATAAAATCGTGAAACCAAACATTTATTCTTTTGTTGCGGATGACGTTGAGAGGCATTGGTGTCTTCATTTCCCGGTTCGCCGGATCTCCCAAAAATACATTGTACGCCGACAAATAAAAATAGTAGAGCAACGATTTTTTATTCCCATAAAAAGCTGTAAAATAAAACATTGAACCGTCATTCACATAATAAGCACTTGATTCTGTTTCCTTACAATACAAATACTTATAGTTATAGTCATCGGTATACGATTCCCACTGTTCTTCCCTTTCTATCCCTCTACTATTCAGATAACTATATTTCAAGACAGTATTAGGCATTATATCAAAAGCGGCTTTCAGTAAAGGATTAGTAGTTACTCCCGAAACCAACGCTCCTTCTCGAGGTTTAGTAAATTGATATAGCTGCTGTTCCGTTTTTTCTTTTTCATAGTAATAGGCAAAGGGATAATCAATTGTCCGTGAACCTAATATCGGTGTTATTTGTACTTGAAAATGCAGATGTGGTTCAGGCGATCGGCCTGAATTACCACAATGGGCCAACAAATCACCGCGTTTCACAAAATCGCCTTTGGAAACTTTGAACGATCCTTGCTTCAAATGTGATAATTGAGTATAAAGCCCAAACAGATGCCTGATAATAATTGTATTTCCCCAGTTATTTATGGTGTCTATTTTGCCAATCTCGTTATCATCAACGTTATCAATTATTTCTTCAACTATGCCATCGGCAGGTGCAAGAATGGGTTTATTGTAACAATGATAGTTTTCACAAAATAAGCCATTTGATGTATACGTTTTCGATTCGTTATCAAATATCATAAAGTCGAATGCGCTGCTCCAATTTCCCTTGTGGGTATGTCTTCCATTGTGTCCCTGAGCAACAGTCCACTCGCCCCAAAAAGGCAGGTAAAACGGAAAGTAGAGAAAATTCGAAAGCCTGTTTTTGTTGTTATTGTAGGTGTAAAGGTTAATTTCCGGCGAATAATATTGAATTGGTGTCAATACTAATTTAGATGGACTTACTCTTAGCATAAGGAAATAAACAAAAAGAATCACTACCAGCGAAAAAGGAAGTGAGAAAACAGGCAAGTGAATAAACCCTAACAACTTGCTCATAAATAGCAACACCAGCGATGTGAGCGGAACTAAAAACACGGCCCACAAATAGGAATATTTCGACGGAATAACAAAGAATCCTCCAATGGCAATGGCTACCATCATGTAGTTCGCCCCAATATTATAATAGGTAATACTGGCAGCAGCCGATCCGGAAAACTTCGCAAAGAAGTAAGCAGAAATAAACCCGATAATCGATAGCAAGAATGCAATTCGCGAACAGATGACCAATGCAACAGCAATTAGTAAACCGGCAATCAGGTTATCCTGAAAAAATATCGAACTCATTGATCGCAGGTAGATATCGACCATTTTATACACAGGAAGTGTATCCATCGTCTGAAAAAACTTGAGCATCGGATTACCGCCAATCGCATACACTTCATTCATCCAATAAATGTTGTGTTGTGTTAAACCAAGATTTTCAAATAGAGAGGAAGGTAATACGATGAACCAGAAAGTGATAACGAATGGAATACTAAGAAAAGGCAGCCCATACTTATAAAGCCATCCTCCCAAAGTAACTGAAAGAATAAGAGTTAACAAAGCAGCAAGCAACAATAAAGTAAAAAAAACCAAGCCCGGATCAAAGAAAGTACCCATCCCGATTCCGGCCAACAGAGCATTGAAACTATAAACTCCACTTTTTAGCTGAATCCTATCGAAGCCCATCGAGTTGGCAATTAGGACGGTCACCAAAACAGCGACTAAACCACTCAACCCGGCAAAGAAATTGAAAAAGGAAACCAGCATTATAACGCAGGCCAATAGTTTGTTATTGAAAAAGAAAATAATAGAATAACTATTCAGTGTGGCTGGCAGAACAGTGTTTCGGAATAAGTTTATGATTCGTTGAATGTGCATATTAACAAAGATTTGTAGAATCACACAAAGTGCGGGAAAAATGGAAAGTAAAAGAACTAAAGAATGAGCATACTACACATTAAATGTCAGATCAATAAATTTTCCTGAAATTAACTATTTTAGTGAGTTATGCTTTAAATGATCCGGAATCTGTTCATTCAATTCAAGATATTCAAGCGTTTCTGCTTTCCGAATCACATGCACATTATTCTCATTATCAATCAATATAATATTTGGCCGCAATGTAATAAATTGCATCCATTGGGTCATATTATAAGCGCCTACTTTATGAACGACCAGATGATTTCCTTTTTCAAGCAAAGGCATTGTTACACTTTCGCGTACAACGTCGATGTTCATACAGAGCGGACCATATAGCACCATTTCTTCGGTATGTTTGCCAAATGACTCAACCGGACTAACCTTATGATCGTACCAAAATGAGGTAAACAGCGTATTTACTCCAAAATCGAGTATTGTTGCTCTTCGTCCATCCGAAAGTCGTTTGGTCGCTAATACTGTGCCTAACAAATAACCTGCATCATCGATCAGCGCACGTCCCGATTCGAGAATTAATAATGGAAGATCTTCTTGTTTAAAGCCATATCCCAAAATAACATCGGTAATTGCATCAGCAAACTGGTCAATCGATGGAACAGTATCCGATCCGGGTAAATAAGCCCCTTTCAGTGTATTCATTGATGGAAATCCACCTCCAAGATCAATGTACTGAAGGATTTTATTGAATTTTTCTTTGATGCTCCAGGTTAATTCGCACAATTTACTGGCCGCCGCAGCATAAGCCGACGGTGAAAGCATAAATGTTCCAATATGGCAATGCAAACCAACTAATTCCACATTTTCAGCGTTAATGATTCGGGTAATGGCATTCCAGGCCTGACCGTTTTCGAAATTAAACCCAAAACGATCCCATTGGGGATAAATACCGGTATCCATATTGACCCGAATAGCTACCCGAGGTTTCAGGTTATTATCTTCGCTCAACTTTATCAATGAATAGAGCTCGTCGTAATGATCTATATGTATTAACGAATTATGTCGCACAGCAGCAATGAGTTGTTCATCGGTTTTATTGGGCCCGTTAAAAATAATCTTGTTTCCTGGTACTCCATTTCCCAGTGCCTTCTCATATTCGAATCCCGAAACAACCTCTGCCCATGCCCCCTCCTGATGAAAAATCTGGCAAACAGCATTCATGTAATTGGTTTTGTATGGCCAGGCAAACTGTACTTTAGGATAACGGGTTTTAAAGATCCGCGCTGCATTTTGATAGGTTCGCCTGATCTGTTTTTCCGAAATTACAAATAGCGGAGAACCATATTGATTGATAAGACTTTTTACCGAAACACGCTCGATATGAGTAACAGACTCAAACGCTGTCCGTGTGCCAAATTTATTCATAAATCCGGTATTCATTTTTTGAATAATCGGCCTTTCATATCTTATTTTACCCATGATTGGTATTTTTTAAGTTTGGTTGCATAAGTAAATAATGCAAATCAATAGACATTATATATTCTATTTAATGTAATAACAGTTCGACTCATCTGTATTTTCCCATTTACCTTATTCGTATTTCATTCGTATCTTATTCGTATCATATTGTATACGCGTCTGATTAAGATTTTATACATAATACTTAATTACAGAACTGATTTCGGAAATATCCAGTTCAACTTTTGCAAACACTACACTACTCAATTTTCAGCACGTAAATTACAGAATTATTATTGCTTTCGAAATATTCGAAGGCCGAAGCCAAACGACAAAAGTCAGAATTCATTTCAAAAAAGCAACTCATTATTCCTATCATATTTATTTAAAGTTCGCCTGTTCCCGATATTTTTTGAAATTCATGAATGTCGGTGATCAAATCCCATGCATAGCGGATAAATATCTTCCCAACTTCATAATCAGTGAACGGCTCCACTTTTTCGCCAAGCGCCATTTTTACCAATGCCGCAGGTTGATTTTGTCCCGCGGCTGCCGTCAAATAGATCCAGGCAGGAAAACGCGGATTAACCTCCATGATATATGGCATTCCATCAGATGTTTGCACAACTTCGAGTTCGCAACCTCCCCGCCATTTCGTAACTTCGACAAATTTTCGGGCAAGTTCAATGAATGATGAATCATCAAGAGTTATGCCAGCCCAGGCTTTTCCCTTGTCGGTGATATAAAGTTTTCGCATCGGAATCACGCTGATTGCATTTCCTTCGCCATCACCTAAAGCTGCAATATTAATTTCTGTTCCGCTGATAAACTCCTGAACAATAATGGGTAATCCCCATTTAGCCTGAATTTTATAGAAAGCCTTTTGCGCCTGCTCAAATGTATTTGCAATGATGGCATCATAAAATTTCCCCTTCACAACTATTGGATATCCAAGCTGGTCAGCTACAACAGCGAGATCTTTGACTTGATGTATGATTTTGTCTTTCGGCATTCTGAGCCCGTGTTTTTTGCCGAATTCATACAGTTTTATTTTGTCGCGAGCCTCAAATTGAGTTAATTCAGGCAAAAAAGTATGAATACCTATTTCCCTAAGTTTGTCTCTTAATTTGATAAAATTAAAAAGTTCGGCGTCAAAATTGGGGATGATTAAATCAATATGTTCTATTTCATGGATGTGCATAAGCCGCTCCAACAATACATCTGTACCTGATGACGGGTACGGGATCTGATAAGATTTATCAACAATATCATGCATATATAAGCCCGGTTCGAGCGATTCGTAGGAAAGGCCTATGATTCGTACCTCAAAATCGGGGCATTCGCGTATTGCACGTATCACAGCAACACCTGGTCCGGGACTATCAATCGCATTCAAGGCGGTCACAGCTATGACAATTATCTTTTGTCCGGATTGCTCCTTATTTATTAATAGCTTCTCCATCAAGTTATTCTATAATTGTATAGTCCTTAAGTTGAGATAAGTAATCATCAAGATCCTTTTCGAACTGGTTTTGATCAACATCATACTTTGCACATATTGTCCCGATAATCATTTCGCGCGACTGCTCATCTTTAAGCAAAGAGATGATGTCGGTTCCTATATCGTTCGTCGAAAAAGAATCACCCGTTCCCGGATTAAAGATAAATCCCTCTTCGCTGGTGGCTATGTTCTTTTTAAGTCTCATTGTCACTACTTTAATCATTAAATTAATTATTGGTTTGACAAGTTTAATGCTTTATTTCATTCGAATGCTAATAAAATCAATGAAATGTCTTTCCTTATAAACAGAAAGGTACAATTATTTAATAAAAAAACCAAAAATACAATTACAGCGTTCGTTGCAATGCGAATCAATAAATACCGGACCCTCTATTTAATATAACGAAAGCACAATTCGACAGCATTCTCTCCGGACCCTCCATATATTTTCCTTACACCAACCTTATATCACATATCATCCTTAGTCAATCATTGTCAAACAGTGCTTAAATGGAGAATTGATTTACGAAGTTTCCAATTCTGCTTTTGCCGAATACAACATTATTACATTCTCTGCGTTTAAGTACTTACCGGTAAAGTATCGCATTCCATCTTTTAGACTTTGTATTTTGAAACAGGACATCTGATTACACGCATACAGAACTCTTTTTTGGGTTATTTTAATGATATCCATATGCCACAAAATGCGAAGAAATACTTATATTTATATCAGGAAAGTTTTATCAATATATGCCTGAAAATTATCTCTGTACTGATCTCCTATCGGAATGTAAATATTATGATCAAAGATGATCCTGTTTCGTTCAATCACCTTTATTTTATCAAGATTGACAATAAATGAGCGGTGAACACGCATAAATTTATCCTTCGGCAGTTGTTCCTCAATCACTTTCAGCCGAATTAACGTAGTGATAGGTTGATCGTTAATAAGATGAATATGAATGTATTCATTTGAGCTTTCAATATATTTGATCTCCGATAAGTGGATGCGTATCAGCTTGTATTCTGATTTTACGAAGATACAATCGGCAGTAGTTTGAATGGTCTCCTCTTGTTTATGATTTGATTCAAACCATCTTTTTGCCTTATTCGCTGCCTTCAAAAAAACAGCATAGCTGATTGGCTTCAGGATATAATCGATAGCATCAACCTGAAAACCATCCATCGCATATTCGCTGTAAGCGGTCGTAAAAATGATCGGAGGCTTTTTCATCAACGACTTCACAAAATCCATTCCGTTTAGATCAGGCATATTAATATCTACAAACATAAGGTCCACATCATTATTTGCAAGATATTTCAATGCCTCAAAAGCACTGTGGCAGAGCGCCACCGCTTCCAAAAAAGGAGTTCTTTCAATATATGCACCTATTTGCTGCAGTGCAAGAGGCTCATCGTCAATGGACAAACACTTTATTCTCATAAATAGGAATAATTAATTGCACCTCAAATTCTTTATCATTCTCATAAATATTCAGAAGGTAATCATTTCCGAAGAGGAGCTTCAGGCTTTGTTTAATGTTGGTTAAGCCAATACCTGAATAGCTTTTATCAAGATTTTCTTTGTTACTGTGTTTGCTGTTTTTGATCAGACATTTTAATCGGTTATCAATTTGTTCCAATTTAAACGAAACAAACGATTCTGCCTGGTAACTTACGCCATGTTTAAATGCATTTTCGAGAAATGAAAGAAAAAGCATGGGTGGTATATGAATGTTGTGTATTTCCGTTGGAACATCCAAAGTAACAGTCACTTTTTTCGGAAATCTTAACTGCATCAATGAAATATAGCTTTCGATAAAATTAATCTCTTTTTTCAATGTCGTTTGCCCTTGCGCAGTATCATAGAGTAAATACCTCATCATTGTTGATAATTCGATGATCGTGTTTTTTGCGTCTTCTGCATTTATGTCAATCAAAGCATGAATATTATTAAGCGTATTCATAAAAAAATGCGGACTTACCTGATGCCTTAAAAAGGCCAGTTCCGTTTTTAGTTGTTCTTTCTCAAGATCTTTACGTCTATTCTCTTCGTTCAGCCATTGAGCCACCATTTTGATTGAGGTACCTGCGCCGACAACGAGCATCGAAATGATCAGATCGTCAATTATAATCATGTAAATTGATTTTGGCTCTGGTAACGCAACCGGTCTGTATCCCATTGGAGCAGGCATTCCTGACCCTAATTCCATGGGTGGCATGCCAGGTCCAAAATCCATAGGTGGCATTGTCACAGGTTCGGCGGGAGTAAGTATCAATACTAAAGATATACTCAGCCCAACTACCAAAATGACAACCGAAATAGCTGAACCAATATAGGTGTTGTATTTCTTTTGAAATAAAAATTTAGGCACTAAAACCAGTGTATTGACAGCAAATATGATTAGATAGGAAAATATCTTTATCCAATCTCTGATAACTTTTGTCCAATCAACGGCATAATTTAATCGGTGATTGAAAAAAGGAATGGAAAATATTGCCATCCAGATCACAATAAATACACTAAGCTCTATGATCCTAATATTGATGGCCTTACTTCCGATGTATTTCATGAAAAGATTAATTGTTACCTGAGGTAAAAGTAGTCAATTGAAAAATAAAATAGAAAGAAGAGGAAGATAATATCTTCCCCAACTTTCCAAATTTTCAATTATGAAAAAAAACAGTTTTAAATTGAGACGGAGAGGGTGTGCAACAGAAGAACGCGGACTTTTAAATTCTACAATTAAGTTATTAACTAATAGATGAATTAATAGATTTCAATTTACGAATATAATTTCCAATCAGGCTCCCAACAAGCAGAATCAGTGAACGGGTAGGTTTGATCAGTGGAGAGTTGAACTTTACCTATGAGTAGGTATGAGAAAGGTAGGATATTGAAATGGGGCTGATTGTACCACTACAATGCGTTGCCCATATTCGGAACTGTGTACCCCGATGAGATTTTACCCTGTAACCAACCGAGATTATGACATCGAGATTGTAATAGTTGATATCATACAATTTACCATCATTGGCAGTTGTTCGGAAATTCCGAACAACTGAATTCTCCATCAATTCACCTTCTTGAAATATATTTTTAAGATGCTCACTGACAGTTACTTTCGATTTTTGAAAGAGTTCACACATTTGTGCCTGATTTAGCCAAACAGTTTCATCCTGCAAATGGGTTTCAATTTTGGTGATGCCATCTTTAGTCTGATACATTAAAATGTCCGAATTATTATCTTGCATATCTTATTTGTTTTTTAATTTCACAAAACGCTCCCATTTGTAACGCTTTTATTCCTCTCTCACATCAACCTACTTTTGGAACTCACAGGATAAAGATACTAAATAAAACCGGTTTGAATGACCAAACCAGTCTACTATTTTTCTGAATTTAACTCAATTGAAATAGCTAATTGCTTATAGTTTTGAATGCAGGTGTGAAATATTGTTGTATTTACGAAAGCCACGTCTTGAAAGACGGGCTACCAACATGTCATCCCTACGGGATGAGAAAATTTTGCAAAAGCCAGATTAGAGTTTCGCAAATCAGTCCTCCAATTAAGCATTATGTAAAGATACCTGATAAAACGAATACGCAATATGGTACGAATGAAATACGACTGAGATAGCAATGAAACCCCTTCAGAGTTTTGTTGTCATTATATTAAATAGGGAATATGATATCTATCGACTCGCAGTAAATAAAAGCAAAAAGACGGAAGATCTCTCCCCGCCCTTCAATTATTTCTATTGATTGAGACTTAAATGAATTCAGTCATCGACTTTTGAATCAATCCGATTGCTTCGCGCATCTGCGCTTCAGTAATGATCAGTGGTGGTGTAAAGCGGATTGTATGTTCATGAGTTGGCTTGGCTAAAATGCCGTTTTCCTTCATCAGAAGACACAGATCCCAGGCTTTCTTCCCTTCATATGTCTTAATCTGAATAGCATTCAACAATCCTTTTCCACGCACTTCTTCGATAAACGGCGATTTAAATGCCTTCATCTCGTCACGGAATATCTTACCAATCCGGGTTGCATTTTCGGCAAGCTTCTCATCAATAAGCACCTCCATTGCAGCAATTGAAACTCGTGCAGCAACAGGGTTCCCACCATAAGTAGAACCATGTTCGCCGGGTTTGATTGTGAGCATAATCTCATCATCGGCCAATACGCACGATACAGGAAGCATTCCACCCGAAATCGCTTTCCCGAGGACCAAAATATCAGGACGAACATCTTCGTGATCACAGGCAAGCATCATACCTGTGCGACAAAGGCCTGTCTGCACTTCATCGGCGACGAAAAGGACATTGTATTTCTTGCATAACTCAGCTGCTTTTTTCAGATAGCCATCGCCCGGAACATAAACACCAGCCTCAGCCTGAATAGGTTCTACAAGAAATCCGGCGGTGTTGGAATGCTTTAATTCACGCTCAAGGGCTTCGATATCATTATAGGGAATATTGATAAAACCAGGCGTAAAAGGGCCATAATCGTTGTATGCATCGGGATCAGAGGACATGGAGACGATTGTAATGGTGCGGCCATGGAAATTGCCGTCGCAGACTACGATTCGAGCTTCATTTTGAGGAATACCCTTTACCTTGTAACCCCATTTACGGGTTAGTTTAAGGGCTGTTTCGTCGGCTTCGGCACCTGAATTCATCGGTAAAACCTTATCGTATCCAAATAACTTTGTGATAAATTCTTCCCAATCTCCCAGAACATTATTATAAAAAGCACGTGATGTAAGTGCCAGCCTTGCTGCCTGATCTGTAAGTGCTTTGACAATCTTTGGATGACAGTGCCCCTGATTTACAGCAGAATAAGCTGCAAGAAAATCGAAGTAACGTTTACCTTCAACATCCCATACAAAGACTCCTTCACCACGTTCCAAAACAACGGGAAGCGGGTGATAGTTGTGTGCGCCATAGCGGTTTTCCTTCTCAATGTAATCTTTCGTCTCCATTATTTAGTAGTTTAATCTGTTGATATATGTTTTCTAATAATTGTGCCAATCTATGGAATTTTAAGGATATCAGCAATGATATTTGAGGGGAAATAAATTAAGTGTGGAGTACTTAGAGTTTGGAGTGCCTAGAGTACTTGGAGTTAAACTCCAGGCACTTTAGGCACTCGAAGTACTCCACACTTTCTCTCCTCTAATTTTTTAAATTCTTGCCTATTGAAGTGAAAATTGCAAGTATCTCATTTGCTTCGGTAAGGATTAGGTTTAATTTGTGATCCTCAACCCATTTTAATTCAAAGATTATCTCCAGCCAATACTCCGTCTCGCTTGCTTCACTCTCACATATTTTAATTTTGTTAGAGAAATCAGCTTTGCTCCTTGACCGGTTAACCTCACGATAATTTGCGCCAATACTTGTACCCGATTTTGTAACCTGATTTCTGATTACCCTACCTTCAGGGGTATTTGGCAAACATGAAGACAGATTAATAATTGTGATGGCAAAACCTATTGTCCTTTTTTCCAATTGTTTATTAAATTCCTTGTTGTCCATATGCGTTTATTTTTAAGTGAATAAAGTACTTACGTAGTGCCTATAGTGTGGAGTACCTGAAGTTCAACTTTAGGCACTCGAAGTACTCCAAACTCCAAACTTTTCTAAAACCTTATCCCCACCTTCAGATTAATCCGCCGACCTGTCAGGTAATTGGGAACGGCATGCATCTGATTTTTAATATCCGATATCCATAAATAGGAAATTGTATTGTTGATATCGAAGAGATTGTAAAGTTCAAAGCCAATCCACGCATCTTTGATGCCAAACTTTCGTTCTTTCCGGAGATTCAGCTTGTCTTTATTAATCAACACTTTAGAAAAGCCTACATCGACACGGCGGTAGGGAGGCATTCTGAAAGTATCCATATAACGTTCTCCTTGCGGAGGGCCAAATGGTAAACGACTTCCATAAAACAGCGTCATGCTCATCTTAACGGAAGGATAACCGGGAAAATAATCCTGGAAAAAGAGACTGAAATTAAAGCGCTGATCAGTCGGACGCGAAATATAACCAGGATAAACCTTTTCGGTGCCTGTACCGGCGGCATTCTCCTTTAAATAGAAATCACCAATGATATCCTCCCCGGTCTTCATCAGCGAGAGGCTTGCCCACGATTGTGCACCGGGAACAAATTCACCATTGATCTTAAAATCGATACCCGTGGCATAACCAACTGATTGCTGGCCGGGGAGATATTGAATGTTCAAATTATCAATCTGGTAAGGTATCAGATGACTAAGTGCCTTATACCATAACTCTGTTGTAAATCTGAACGGACGATCGAAAGCGGTGAAGATCCGATCGTAACCAACGAGATAATGGATCGCCTTCTGCGCCTTCACTCCCTGAACGATCTGAGCTTCCCGATTCTTTATCTCCTTAAAGAAAGGCATTTGCTGATAAACACCCCACGCAACCCGGATAATGCGATTTCCCACGGCGCCTATCTTCCAATTCCCTGATATTCTGGGACTAAATATTGTCTGTTGGTTAAAGTCCCAATATTGCGATCTCACGCCGCCAGTGATTGACAACTCACCGTTTCCCATCGGGGTTATCCAATTATCCTGTATAAATCCCGAGAAACGGTTAGAAACAATACTATTATCCCCTTTCACCGACCGATATAGCGAAAGCTGGTCGGGACCATAAGGAAGTGAATATCCAACAGAATCACGCATCTCCCACTCACTCACCCGATCAGTAATCTGCTCGTGCTGGTATTTCAGACCCCACTGAAGCTGATGCCGATCGGCAGAAAAAGAGCCTCGATGTTCGAAAGCCGATACTCTTGCTGTCAGCGAATTACGCGCATGATTAAGGTACGCCCCTGTCCCAATTACAGAAGTACTATCGGCGTAATTCTGCGATTCAGGTACCTGGTTAATGTCACTTAAATAATACTCACCCAATATATCATACGATTCCTTTTCTAACGAATTGAAAGAACTTGCCTGGAATTTCAACGATAAACTGGCATTGGGGGAATAATCTGCAGCAAGCGCACCCATGTAATTTTCGAATTTATCACGCTCTTTACCTTCAAAATAAACGAGAAACTCAAAGGGATTCGTCAGGGTACCAAACTTCGTTAAGCGGGTTTCGGGGATAAACTGAAAGGTATTGGAGGCGTAATTTCCGAGGAAGCCTAACGAGAACTGCGGACTAAACCTGTAATTCAGATAGGTCTGAAGATCTGTAAACGAAGGGTTGTACTCTCCCTTTTTGTCGAGCGATCCCAGCAAATAGGCTGTATTCTTGTAACGGTATCCGGCCAGGTATGAAAACTTTCCCTTTGCGGCACTTCCTTCGAAATGAGCAGAAGCACCCAAAGCCCCTATCTCGGCAGATGCCCCGTTATTAACCGGTTTTCGATAGGTGATATCAAGAACAGATGACATTTTATCCCCATAGGAAGCATCAAATCCACCCGATGAGAAGCCGATTGATGAGACCATATCACTGTTGATAAAGCTTAGTCCCTCCTGTTCGCCCGATTTCACAAGAAAAGGACGAATAATCTCGATGCCATTCACATAAACAAGATTCTCATCGAAATTTCCCCCCCTCACCGAGTATTGCGAACTTAGCTCATTATTATTGCTTACGCCCGGAAGGGTTTTAATCAACGTTTCAACACTTCCAGCCATAGCAGGCAGTCGTTCAGTTAATTTTTGAGGAATCGACGCCAGATTATCGTCCGTTCGCTTCCCCTCAACCACGATCTCCTGAATATGCTCAAAAACAGGCTTCATAACCTGCGTGACAGATTGATTTCCAGTCAGCAATACTGCATGTTCAGCAGTTTCATAACCGACAAACGAAAAAATAAGAATAATTGATTTTCCGGGCACCGCAGGAAGGATAAACTCGCCCGACTGATTTGTGACGACGCCTACTTTAGTGCCCTTGACCAAAACATTCACCATTTCGAGGGGATGATTCTCAGCATCAACCACTTTCCCTTTCACTGTGACGCCCGACAACTGACCGCATACCGGGAGTATGGATATCAAAATAACTGACAGAAAGGAAAATAATTGTTGCATTTATGTTCAGGCTATCGGTTAAATACAAAATCAGAGTAAAAATACCTTTTTTCGGTAATGTGACAACGAAAAAATAAAAACCCTCAAGGTTTTTGAAATCTTGAGGGTCTATTTTACAAAACGACTACGGCTCCCGCAAACAGGCTGTCGGAAACCAGCTGTTCGTCGATGGAGATAAAGGCAATGTAGCATTGCACAGTATCGGCCGAGAAGGAATTGGGTAGGATGACTGTCTGAGTACCAGTTGCGCGGTCGGTAAGCCCGGCAATATAGACTGCCTGGTTCTTTGTTGCATTGTAAACAACAATCAGCGTTCTGTCGAGCGGACTTGCACCTATCTCTTCAGCGTTATCATCCCATGCAAAAGTAACCGTACCGGCCACGGAAGAAGTTACAACCGGATTTAATGCGGGTGTAAGAGTCCCATATGCAAGCAACGCTTTGGCATAGTCGATCGTGAGATTAGGGTATGTACCCTGGAGCGCAGCGTGGAAATTGTACGAAAAAGCGGCGTTGATGGCAGTCATTTTGACTGCGTAATTCTTGAAACCGATCTTCAGAAACTGAGAAACGGGTTGAAGAAATTTCATTGTTACAGCAAATTTCATACGTTGATTTAACTGAGGCTCGGTTTGAGCATCAGAATGACGTGGTGCTATGCCACGCATATAGGTGATTCCGTTCCAGGTACCGCCAATGACAGTGCCTACTTTGCCTGAAAAACCACCTAAAACACCTTGTTTAATTGTTCCCATAATAAAAATAAATAAGTTAGACATTCGTATAAACTCTTATCAGAAGGGGAAAATCGGATACCGAATATGGTACGAATGAAATACGAATCAAACCCGATTAGAACCTCTTCCTGTAAGAAGATGTATAAAGTTAGGTATTACGAGTTGGATAAGGTGATATTGGAGGTGAGATGCAGCGAGATGCCGTGAGATGCCGGGAAGAAAGCAGTAGTAGAGAAGTGGAGAAAGGGAGAAAAATGATGGAAAATGAAGATTTGAAAATGGGTTGAGGTAATAAGGGAATTGTCTTTTAGTCCGTTGGCTAAAGCCAACGGCAAGGCAATTCGACTATTCAATTCTAAATGACAGGAATCGGGCAATTGATTTTTTATTGCTGTCCGGTCTGATTTCCATATCAGGCGTTTGGACTTTTAGCGCTTTGTCTCATTTATTGATTGCTCTCCGTTTGTCACGAGGGAATCTTAATTCCTTTTTATACGTATAGTACAAAATAGTTTTTTGCTTTTCATAGCCTACATCCTTAAACAGACTGCCATAAACTTAATGAATGAAGAGAATTAATTTAACCAAAATAAAAACAGGATGCAATAAACGGTAATTTCGTGAATTAAATAATTTGTTCACTTATTCGATTTTAATATCATAGGGGTGTGTTATTTAATGATTATAAAATGTTACATTTGAATTAAAATAGCTTTTAATATTGTAAGATGCCATGAGATTAATATTTCTGATTGTGGTTACGATAAGCATTGCAAGCTGCAAAACCAAACAGGTCAATAAAGCCCCGACAGACAACATGAGTTATATTGCAGAATTTCAGCAATATATGCTTAACGAAATTAACCTTGTAAGATCTCATCCCTCGGTGTATGCGGAGTTACGATTGATCGAGAATAAAAACCGATCGACTGATAATGGAAGCTACGAATACCTTAAGCATATAATTCCTTCGGGAGTGCTCTCAATTAATAGCGCACTGCAACAATCTGCCGCGAAATATGCGAAGCTATTGGCCCAAAAACAACTGTTCACGAATGACGCTGATGGAACTCCGTTTTCGCGGGCAGCCAGAAACGATTACGCAGGCAGGCTGGTAGCTGAGAATATTGCGGCTAATTCGGAAAAAAGTTTCGATGCAAAACTTGATCCAAGATCGGCAGCTGTTAATTTCGTCAAGTTATTGATTATTGACAAGAGTATCGAGAATTTCGGCCATCGCATTACCCTATTAGATCCCCAGTTTACAACAGTTGGGATTGGCTACTGGCAAGACACAACCGGCAGACGTGTTAATTATATTGTTCAGGATTTTGGAGATCTGTAGCTGGAAGCATTTATGATTAAACAAACAGAAATAACACTTTCGCCCCGGAAACGTGGATACCACCTTATAACGAAAGAGCTGGAAACGAAATTACCGGCACTTCCCAAAGTTGGTGTCGCCCATTTCTTTATCAGGCATACTTCGGCAGCGCTTACGATTAATGAAAATGCTGATCCATCTGTGCGTATTGATTTTGAGTCGTTTATGAATAAGCTGGTTCCTGATGGTGATCCGATTTTTATCCACAGGGATGAGGGAGACGATGATATGTCGGCACACCTTAAAGCTGCTATTCTTGGCGCTGATGTTACTATTCCTATCGTCAATGGACGGCTTTATCTCGGTACATGGCAGGGAATTTATTTGTGTGAGTTTCGCAATTACGGAGAAGCGAGGAAGGTGTTTGTTACAATTATAGGAGAATGACGGAGAAAAGGAGATAGGGCGATGGGGAGAATGGGAGAGTCGTTTCGCGAACCTCGGAGAGGTCGAATGTTTGTAGAAATAATGTTGGATGGTAGCGTGCGACTCCGGCTGGAGTCGTATAAAAAACTAATACATTGATTTCTACAAACATTTGAAACCTCCGGTTTCGGGGGTTGTGATTCGAAAAGATCTTTTATAGTTCAGTTTTTGCTAACAGACAGGAAATGATTGAGAAGAGGGGATGGAGAGATGGCGAGAGTATTTAATAATCAACTTTCCATTCTTTGGGAATGAATTTTTCGTCATTCATAATTTCGACAAGGTTTCCCTTTTGTCGCAGAACAAATAATCCATGTTTGTAGGCATATCTATCTGCATCATTTTCAACAATCATTCCGGCGACTGCACCGTAAAGCGTTACACCTTTCAAATTAATTCTTTCGGGTTGAACCTTTTGAATTTTATTCAATCTTTCTAAATGTTCCTTTACATCCGCAACACTTAAAGAACTTTTGATTTCGACAGCGACAGCAGTTTCTGAGTTAATTAACAGTAAATCAATTTCATAATACCTCTCATTATCAACAAAACCCTCAACATTTTGCAAAGTTGTCCGTATCTGAATCCCTTTGTCTTTAAACAGTTCAATTATTTTGGGTTTAACCATTTCGGCGACAAACTTTCCCCACGTTCCGGCCAGTTCACCAAGTCGCTTATCAAATTCGGCGCGGCTCTTTTTGAAACTCTCATCTAATTCCTTACGACTTTTTTCTATACTTTTATCCGATTCCAATAGTCGCTGATGGAATTCCTTCGCCTGTCTATCAAGCAGTTCCAATATATCCTGTTTCGTTAATTCAGTTTTCATGCGTTTATAATTTCTTTTTCAATGGTCGCATGGAATAGCCATATAATCATTTTGGTTTGCGAGAAGTTTACTCTCATGGCTATTTCATGCGCTATCTATAAACTCTTATCAAACATACTCAACTTTTCAGCAAAATCAATCGGTAAAATCAAATAACCATTTTGAACAAAATATGATTAAAGTTGATTTATTGATTTTTGTTTGATTCGTTTTGACAAAAATCAACTATTTTCACGGAAATTTTATTGTTCCGAAAATTTAGTACAGGTTTTATGACAAAAAAGCTTTTGCTTGGGGTTGAAGCGATCGGACAAGGCGCTATAGATGGCGGTATGTCAGGTGTTTACGCCTACCCAGGCACCCCTTCGACAGAAATCACAGAATATATCCAGGAAAACAAGGTTGCTATTGTACGTAACCTTCACCGTGAATGGTCAGCCAACGAAAAAACTGCTATGGAATCGGCATTGGGAATGTCGTATGCGGGCAAAAGATCGATGGTTTGCATGAAACATGTGGGGCTGAATGTGGCAGCCGACCCGTTTGTCAATGCTGCGATGACCGGAATCAATGGTGGGATGATCGTTACGGTTGCTGATGATCCGTCCATGCACTCGTCTCAAAATGAGCAGGATTCGAGGTTTTACGGTAAATTCGCGATGATTCCTATTCTCGAACCCTCAAACCAGCAGGAGGCTTACGATATGACAAGGACAGGGTTTGAACTGTCGGAGAAGCTGGGCACCCCTGTTTTGCTTCGGATTACCACACGCCTTGCTCACTCTCGCGCAGGAGTTATTCCTGTCGAAAAAGCTGTGGCAGAAAACAAGCTTTCGATTCCTGACGATCCCCGCCAGTTTGTACTGCTTCCCGCTTTGGCCAGAAAAAGATATCAAATCCTGCTCGATAACCAGGTGAAGTTTGAAGAGGCTTCGGAAAACTCGCCTTTCAACAGTTTTATCGAAGGAGAAGATCATTCGCTGGGCATTATTTGCTGCGGTATCGCATTGAATTACCTCATGGAAAATTATCCTGATGGTTGCCCCTACCCTATTGTTAAGGTGACGCAATACCCGTTGCCATCGAAGTTGGTGAAGAAGCTCGAAAAGCAGGTTGATAAAATATTAGTCATCGAAGAGGGATACCCCATTGTAGAAGAGCACTTAAAAGGATTTTTCGATCAAGGGAAAAAGATTTTAGGTAAACTGGACGGAACGCTTCCGCGAACCGGAGAGCTTAACCCTGACATTGTTGCCAAAGCGTTAAATATCAATACATCAGAAGGCTCACCTATTCCTGAGCTGATGGTCAACAGACCCCCGGCACTTTGCAAAGGCTGCGGACACCACGACTCCTTTAAAGCACTTACCGAAGTGATGTCGGAATATGGTTACGGCCATGTTTTTTCGGATATCGGCTGTTATACACTTGGCGTGCTTCCTCCTTATAATTCAGGCAATTCATGCGTTGATATGGGAGCATCGATCACAATGGCCAAAGGTGCTGCCGACGCCGGACTTTTTCCTGCGATAGCCGTAATTGGTGATTCGACCTTTACCCATTCAGGAATTACTGGATTGCTTGATGCGGTCTATGAAAAATCGAATATCCTGATTATGATTGGCGATAACGAATCAACCTCGATGACAGGTGGTCAGGATTCGTCGGCTTTCGGACGTATCGAATCGATTTGCGAAGGCGCCGGAGTTGATCCTAAACATATTCATGCGATTGAGGCACTGCCTAAGAATCACCGGAAGTTGGTTGATCTGATCAAACAAGAACTTGATTACAAAGGCGTTTCGATCATTATTCCACGAAGGGAGTGTATTCAGAAAAGTGCCAGGAGGATCAGCAAAAGCAAAAATCAATAACCAGGATGACTATCCTAAATAACAATTTCGAAAAGGAATATCAATTCAACTAAGAGCTTACTACATGAAGTGCGATATCGTTTTGGCAGGAGTCGGCGGACAAGGAATTTTATCAATAGCTACAGTGCTGGGTTTTGCAGCCCTCGAAAATAATCTCTACCTCAAACAGGCCGAAACCCACGGGATGAGTCAACGTGGCGGTGCCGTTCAATCCTATTTACGTCTGTCGGACAAGCCTGTTTATTCGGATCTGATTCCGTTTGGAAAAGCAGACCTGATTCTCTCTGTCGAACCGATGGAATCATTGAGGTACCTCCCCTATCTTTCGCCCAATGGATATGTTGTGACCAATACAACTGCTTTCAGGAATATAACGAATTACCCAGAAATTGACCTGATTATGGATGAGATCAAAAAATTACGTCATGCTGTGGCAATCGATGCGGAAGCCATTGCCAAAGAGATCGGCAATGCAAAAGCCTCGAATATGGTTATGCTGGGGGCTGCCACTCCATTTATCGATATCGCTATTGAAAGTATTGAGAATGGTATTCGCGCTATTTTTGGCCGTAAAGGTGAAGATATTGTGAACCTGAATCTTAAGGCGTTGCATGCGGGCAGGGAGTTTGCGGAAGCCAATAGATAAGTTTGGAGTGCCTAAAGTACTTGGAGTTTGGAGTGAAAAATGAAAAGTGGTAAGTTATGAGATTTCTTATCTGTCTGTTGATTAATGTTCTATCGGTTTTTGTAGTAAAAGCGCAATATAGTCCGGATGAATTGAATATTGATCTGCAAACAGGTGATCTTCTTTTTTGCAGTCCCACTTCGGGAGAACTTTCAAAGGCAATCGACCAGGTAACGCAAACGGGGAAAGAGACGCATTTCGACCATATAGGGATTGTTGATATTCATAACGATACGGTTTATGTACTTCACGCAGCGCCCAGCAAAGGGGTTTGCCGTGAGACGCTTGCGCATTTTTTCTATTCCTATAAAGAGAAGGTTATTATCTCTACCTATCGACTCAATGATAAATACGCAAAAGCTATTCCTGCAGCAATTAAAAAGGCTTATACTTTGTTGGGACAGCCCTACAACTATAGTTATATTCTCAAAGATAAGGGAATGTATTGCTCGGAATATATTTACGAAATCTTTGCCGCTGATTCAATTTTCATCCTTAATCCGATGACCTTTAAGAACCCGCAAACCGGTGAATTCCTTACCGGTTGGGTCGATCATTATAAAAAATTAGGAATACCGATTCCTGAAGGAGAACCAGGCTGTAACCCCAATGGAATGGCGGCATCGGATAAAATTGAAATGACCGGCGAGGTGGTTATAGACAATAAAGCGCTAAAATCGAAGTGGTAATTTGAAAACATGAGGGCGAGAGAGGGAGAAAAGGCGAAAGGGCGAGTAGTTTCGCAGACCTCGGAGAGGTCATATATTTGTAGAAGAAATATTGTGTAATAACATGCGACTCCAGCAGGAGTCGTATAAAGAATTAATATATTGATTTCTACAGACATTTGAAACCTCCGGTCTCAGGGATTGTGATTCGAAAAGTTGGTTTTATTGTTTGTTTCTCATTAACGGACAGGGAATTGATGATAAAATAAGATGGGTGGAGTTCCGCCGGCGGCAGGGATGTATTTTGATTGCATGCGGCAGACCGGCGCTAAACTTATTTTCGATTTATTACCCCGGATTAAAATCCGGGGCTACCAATATGTCATCCTTACGGGATGAGAAAATGTTGCAAAAACCGGATTGGAATTTACCCAAATCAATTCTCCAATTAAGCAAAATACTTAATCAAATGTCTATGAAACATGACACAAGGAAGGCCGGGAGGAAAATCATCTGCGCAGCCATTCCCGTTTTCCCAAACAAAATCCAAAATGAAATGGCCGCTTCAGATAAAATTGAGATGACCGGAGAGGTGATATTCAACCTTAAAGAATAAATCAGCAAGTTCATTTATTCACACTTGCATCCTTGTCCTTTCTAACCAAATCCCTTGCCTTTATATTCACAATCTTTCCGTTGCTCGAAAACACTAATTCAGAATCATCTTTTTGTTTCTCGATCAGGAGCCTATTGTAAGCCAATTCAACCCCCTTTACTATTTTATCCTGCATTATTTCAACTTCTTCTTTGTTCATCGTTCAATTATTTGATTATAAATATCAGGATTATAAATTTGTATATCTGTGTCTTGAAATCCTTTTGCCACCAATAAAGGTGGATTTCCTGAGTTGTCAAAAATCATCCAATTATTGCAAATCGGAATATAGATTTTCGAAAGATTCTTAATTCCTGAACCATATCTCCGTCGTATGATATCTTCCGGAATATTATGACCACCTGCCAATACTCTTCTATTGACTCTTTCAATTGCCAAGTCTGCTGAACTCAGCCAAAAATAAATCAAAGTTACAAAATAGCCGTTCAACTGCGCTTCTTTTACAAAGTTCCGGTACGATCTGGTCGACAGGGTTGTTTCAAAAGCAAAGTCCACCTTCTGCACCATCAATTCCCTGATTCTGTTCAGCATAATCCGACCAGCTTCGATTGCTACTTTATCTGGCTGAAATGGAGACAAACCCCTTGCAATCTCATCCGCATTTACAAACTCCTTGCAATCCAACATATCGGGTAAAACAGAATACGAAGCAGTTGTTTTTCCTGCACCATTGCAACCTGATATGATGTACAAATTTAGCATTCAATTTTTTAACAAAGATATTTAATTTTTAATTCTCTGTGAATGAATTTCAGTCATGTCTGGATTATTGAGATTCAAAATTGTACAATTTGACGTTTCCCCAATTTATTTATTGGCTTCTTAAATACATTATCAACACACCTATAAAAAGAACCTAAATAATTACGAAGCTATTTACATTTTATTTAATGGTCCCGTCAAGTATAGAATGTCGGCAGAATAAAAGATCTTTTTTACCACAAAGACAGCGAATAAAGAACGCAAAGTTAGAATATAGGATTTAAGCACATTGCGATCTTTGTAAAATACCTTTGCGACCATTGCGGTTTTCACTTTCACCTTTCTGAAATCGAAGCAATAATTGAGAGAGGGCGTGAGGGTGAAAAAAATGAAGAGATTTGAAGATTAAGAAATTGATAAAAAGTTGGCTTTCGGATCTCGGAGAGGTCGAATGTTTATAGAAAAAATATTGAGTAATACCATACGACTCCGGTTGGAGTCGTATGAAGAAATAATCCGTTGATTTCTACAGACATTTGAAACCTCCGGTTTCAGGGATTGTGATTAGAGAATGGGGGACCAACATGTAATCCCTACGGAATGAGGGAATTTTGCAAAAGCCGGATTATAGTCTTCCAAAATCAGTTCTCCAATTAAGCATTATGTAAAAATACCTGATAAAATGAATACGCAATATGGTACGAATGAAATACGACTGAAACAGCAATGAAACCCTTAATAAGTTTTGCTGTCTTTATATTAAATAAAAAATGCGATATCTATCGATTCGCATTAATTTTATCCCTTTAATTTGGAATGCTGTCAACCGATAAACAAAGTTTGCCGGTTGACAGGCGCCCAACAGAACCGTCAACCGACAAATACTTATGATTTATTTTAACTGAAGTTCAAGAATCCTCGCAACATCCCGGGGGGTAATGTCACCACGTTCGCCAATTGCTTTAACGCCTCTTTTTTCGAAACGATCAACAATTTTCTGAATGGTTTCGCTTCCAACGCCATAGTCGGCTAATTTGGTTTTAATTCCGACAGATTCGAAGAACTCAACTGTTTTCTGAATAGTGGCATCAATTCGTTCATCATCAGTTCCTTCGATAATTTTCCAGACACGTTCACCATATTGAAGAATCTTCTCTTTTTTGTTTTCACGCTTCAGCTTCATGATTCCAGGCAGTACGATGCACAATGTCTGACCGTGATCGATTCCATGGAAAGCGGTGAGTTCGTGACCAATCGTGTGAGTAGCCCAATCCTGAGGCACACCAGCACCGATCAATCCGTTTAATGCCATCGTTGCAGCCCACATAAAATTGGCGGCAGTATCGTAATCTGTCCGATCGGCAAGTACCTTGTGACCTTCCTGTATAAGGGTAATCAGAATTGATTCTGCAAAACGATCCTGAATAGGGGCGTTAACCGGAAAGGTAAGGTATTGTTCCATTACATGAATAAATGCGTCTACAATTCCATTGGCAATCTGAATCTGAGGCAATGAAAACACAACTTCAGGATCGAGAACCGAGAAAACCGACATCACATGTTCGGAGTCAAACGCAAGCTTGTCGTGTGTTTCCCAACGTGTTACCACTGAGTTTCCGTTCATTTCGGAACCGGTGGCAGGAAGTGTGAGCACTGTACCGATTGGCAAAGCCTTTTCAACATGTACTTCGCTGCGTCGCGATAAGATTTCCCATGGATCAGAACCTTCCCAAAGCGCTGCTGCTGCAATGAATTTAGTACCATCCAATACAGAGCCTCCACCGACCGCCAATAAGAAGTCGATTTTATGTTCCTTACAGAGTGCAACACCTTTCATCAATGTTTCATAGTGAGGGTTGGCTTCAATTCCGCTGAATTCAATGACTTTGAAATCTTTCAATGCTGCTGTGACCTGATCGTAAACACCATTTTTTTTGATACTTCCGCCACCGTAAGTAAGCAGGATATTTGCTCCTTTGGGAATTAATTTCGAGAGTTTGGCGATTTCGCCTTTTCCAAAACAAACTCTTACCGGATTATAAAATTCAAAATTCCTCATGCTAATTTCAATTAAATCAAATTATTAAAAAATACTATTAAAAAAATGAACTTCAATTGCCTAAAGTTGCAACCATTACCGCTTTAATTGTATGCATCCGATTTTCGGCCTGATCGAATACGATAGATGCAGGGCTTTCGAATACTTCATCAGTCACCTCCATCGCTTCAAGACCGAATTTCTGAAAGATTTCTTCACCGATTTTTGTGTTGCGATTGTGATAGGCCGGTAAACAGTGCAGAAATTTCACTTTTGGATTACCGGTTAACGCCATCACTTCTTTATTAACCTGATAAGGTTTGAGCACCGCAATTCTTTGTGCCCAAACGTCATTTGGCTCTCCCATCGAAACCCAGACATCGGTATATAGGAAATCACAGTCTTTTACCGCTTTGGCAAGATCATCTGTAATTGTGATTTTCGCACCACTCTCCTTTGCTATTTCCTGACATTTCAACTGTAATTCTGTTGACGGCTGGCAAGCTTTTGGCGCTGCCGCGCGGAAATCCATTCCCATTTTAGCCGCTCCCACCATCAACGAATTACCCATATTATTTCGGGCATCGCCAAGGTAGGCAAATTTGATCTCAGATAGCGGTTTGCTGCAATGCTCGCGCATGGTCAGAAAATCGGCAAGGATCTGTGTAGGGTGAAATTCGTCCGTCAAACCATTCCAGACAGGAACTCCTGCATATTTAGCCAATTCTTCGACAATCGATTGTTCGTAGCCGCGATATTGAATCCCGTCGTACATTCGTCCGAGAACCCGCGCCGTATCCTTCATTGACTCTTTTACGCCGATTTGGGAGCCCGAAGGGCCCAGATAAGTAACGTGTGCTCCCTGATCATAGGCTGCAACCTCGAAGGCACAGCGGGTGCGCGTAGAGGTTTTTTCGAAGATAAGGGCAATATTTCTGCCCGTTAAGCGCGGTTCTTCTGTTCCGGCTGACTTTGCCCATTTTAATTCAGCCGCGAGATCGAGCAAGTGTTCGATCTCTTTATTTGTAAAATCCAGTAATTTCAAAAAATGCCTGGCATGCAGGTTGGTAGCCATATTATCTGTATTAAGATTTTATTGTTTCAAAGTTGTCAAAAACATTCCAAAGCAAACGAATTTAGCAGGAATAATTTTTATACACCATACTCCATCGTTATTTTTGATCCATACGATTTGTCCTCGAGTTTAGAAGCTTCGGTGATAATGCTCTTTTCGCCACCGCTTTTAATAAATGATAATGCAGCTACAATTTTAGGAGCCATCGATCCCTCGGCAAAAGTTCCGGCTTCGAGGTATTTCACAGTATCTTTATAATCCAGAAACTCAAGTTTTTCCTGTGTAGGAAGGCCGTAATCTTTAAAAATAAAGGGGACGTCGGTAAGAATATAAAATTCATTAGCCTCAACTCCGTTTGCAAGGACAGATGAGGCAAGGTCTTTATCGATCACAGCATCAACGGTTCTGACATCCTTATTTTCGTCGTAATAAACCGGAATTCCACCACCACCACAAGTAATAATGATATTTCCCTGCCTGGCAAGGGATTTTATTACTTCAAGATTGAATATTGCTTTTGGAGTTGGTGAAGGAACGACACGCCGCCAACCTTTTTCACCTTGTTTACTCAATTTGAAGATCCACCCTTTTTCTTTTGAAAGATTTTGAGCCTGCTCCTCTGTATAATACATTCCGATTCGCTTCGTTGGATTCTTAAAAGCCTCATCGCCAGGATCAACTTCTACCATTCCA
This sequence comes from Bacteroidales bacterium, assembly GCA_015654795.1. Classification (GTDB taxonomy): domain Bacteria; phylum Bacteroidota; class Bacteroidia; order Bacteroidales; family Prolixibacteraceae; genus JAAFHB01. The sequence goes on along the minus strand of JAATGF010000157.1, from coordinate 20,235 downwards.
ACAATTGTAATCACGTTTCGCTTTATCCCGTGTTTATTTAAAATGTTCCTGAAAATCCGTTCGATCATATAACCGATACCTCCCTGTGTATCAGCGACACAAATATCGAGCGGCATAGGAGTGATTCCATAAAGCTGCATTCCGGCATCATTGCGCATTAAAATATTGCCCACCTGAGGACCGTTACCATGAGTAACTATTAAATCGTATCCGGCATTGATCAAAAACATCAGATTCTCAAGTGTTTCCGCGGTATGAATTTCCTGTTCTTCAATTGTTCCTTTTTCGTTATCCCGCAGAAGGGCATTTCCTCCAAGCGCTACAACTGCCAGTTTTTCCATTCGTGTATTTTTCTATTAAGTTGCTGTATATCTTTTATATCAAAGAGCGTAATTCCGTACATTCCAGGTACCCGCTCATGGAACCCGTATGAGTTTATATCTCTTCTTTTGCGGTATTTGTGCCATGCTCGTTTCACAATTTATCGGTATTAAGTATTGGTTAAAAATCAATCTAAAGTAACATTATATCGGAGAACCGGAATCTGCATAATATCATATTTAAAAGATTAATTTAGGACAAATTTATAATTTCAGAATGAGGATAGTCATTTGTAAAATGTTCAAAGGGAGAATAGCCGTCGAATTTTTTAGTTAAATTTGCAGTTCAGTTGAATGCAAATTATTTAGAAATAAATCTGATCTCAAATACATGGCCCGCAGCAAAAACGAAAAAACAGGTACTACATCGACGAAGAAAGGCGGAATTGGTGGTCGGTTAGGTAATCTCAACACGTGGGAACGCATTGGTGGCATACTCGCCATCCTCCTGTTTTTCTCTTCAATATACCTCCTCATCTCCTTTATATCCTTCTTTATATCAGGAGGCGTAGACATTAGTCACCTCAATATTACGTCCAAAGAGTTATTGTCGAATCCGGATCTGAAAATTCAAAATGCAGGCGGACGCTGGGGTGCGGTAGTTGCTAATTTATTTATTAACAAGGGTTTCGGAATTGCGTCAATAGGTTTTATCTATCTCTTCGTCATTATCTCGTTGCGACTTGGCAAGATTGGCAAGTTTCGGATGAGACGGAATTTCGCATATGGCTTGTTTTTAATTATCTGGACATCAATTACACTGGGGTATTTCTTCTCCTCACTCTACGAAAAATCGTTTATACTTCCGGGGGGAACATATGGTTATTTTATAAGTCAGTTACTAAATTCAACCATTGGGAAAATGGGTACATTTTTCCTGATTCTTGTCTCCATCCTGATTTGTATTATCATTGCTTTTGAGGCAGCCTGGCCGCTTCTTAAAAAGTGGTTGACCAAAATAAGGATAAAGGGTTTGAAAACAGCACCTAAAAAAGCGTTAATTGCCGGTGAGGAAATTGACGAGGAAGATACTTTTTCAATTCCCCAGGCTCCGGTTATTCCGACCAAAGAAAAAGCATTTGCAAAAGTTGCGGTAGGTGATAATGTCGAGATCGTTTTTGCCGGGAGTAAAGGAGCTGATGTTCTTGAGATTGAGCGTGAAGAGATTCATCATGAAGAACCATCTCCATTTATTAACCGATCAGTTAACATACCGGAACCACGTAAAAGTTCTGAAGATGACGGACTGTATGAAGGTGCAGACGAAGATATGCCGGACTTTGATCCAACACTCGAGTTGTCGCGTTACAAATTCCCGCCCATTGAATTACTCGAAGAACGTTCAACAGGTAATCCTCAGGTGTCTGATGATGAATTGATTGCCAATAAGAATAAGATCCTTCAGACGCTGAAAAACTACAATATTGATATTGTAAAAATAAAAGCTACCACAGGTCCGACGATCACACTTTACGAGATTGTTCCAGCGCCCGGCGTTAGAATTTCGAAGATAAAAAACCTCGAGGATGATATTGCACTTAGCCTTGCGGCCTTAGGAATCAGGATAATTGCCCCTATTCCCGGGAAAGGAACCGTCGGAATTGAAGTTCCAAACAGTAAACCAGAGATTGTTTCGATGCGTTCGCTGATTGCCTCAAAAGTGTTCCAGGAAACAGATTTTGAACTGCCACTTGCTTTGGGAAAGACAATTTCGAATGAGACTTTCGTTGTTGATCTTACAAAGATGCCTCATATTTTGGTTGCGGGAGCTACCGGACAGGGGAAATCAGTTGGTTTGAATGCAATTATCTCTTCACTCCTTTACAAAAAACATCCTGCACAACTGAAATTCGTCTTTATCGATCCAAAGAAGGTTGAATTAAACCTTTATGCCATTATAGAGAAGCACTTCCTCGCAAAAATGGAGGGGGAAACTGATCCGATTATAACAGATGTTCAGCGGGTTAAAAATACACTGAATTCATTAAATCACGAGATGGATTTGCGCTATGACCTTCTGAAAAAGGCACATGCACGAAATATTAAAGAATACAACGAAAAGTTTATTTCGCGCAGGTTGAATCCTGAGAAGGGACATCGTTACCAGCCTTATATTGTGGTGGTTATTGATGAGTTTGCCGACCTGATTATGACAGCGGGCAAAGAAATCGAGTTACCGATTGCGCGTATTGCCCAATTGGCACGCGCTGTTGGAATCCATATGGTTATTGCAACACAGCGTCCTTCTATTAATATTATCACGGGAGTAATTAAAGCCAATTTCCCTGCTCGAATTGCTTTCAGGGTAGCTTCAATGGTTGACTCCAGAACAATTTTAGATACTCCTGGCGCCAACCAATTGATTGGTAAGGGCGATATGCTTGTTTCGACCGGGAATGCGCTAATCCGCGTGCAATGTGCATTTGTTGATACGCCCGAAGTTGAGGCTATTGCGAAATACATCAGTCAGCAACCGTCCTATCCAAGTGCGTACTTATTGCCTGAATGTCATGAAGATGGATCGGAAGACTCAAGCGTTATCGACTTAAAGAACCGTGATGAACTATTCGATGATGCAGCAAGAATTGTGGTTATGAATCAGACGGGATCGACCTCTGCCATACAACGCAAATTCTCGATTGGTTACAACCGCGCCGGGAGAATAATGGATCAACTTGAAGCTGCCGGAATTGTTGGACAAAACGAAGGAAGCAAGGCTCGTCAGGTTTTATTGCAGGACGAATATGCTTTGGAACAATTATTGAAGGGATTGGATCAGTATTAAGATTTTAAATTCATACAATCGAATATGAAAGCTGTTTTATTATTTAGCGTTATATTTTTGTTTGCCGGATCGTTGTTCGCACAGCAGGATGCCAAGGCAAAAGAGATACTTGACAAAGTTTCGCAAACAAGCAGGAGCTATAAAACCATACAGATCGATTTCACGTTTACGCTCGAAAACAAAACAGGCAGCGTAACCGAAACGAATGAAGGTTCGGTCGCATTAAAGGGGAAGAGCTACCGTTTACATATGCCGGCGATGGGGATGGAGGTCTTTTCAAACGGTGCTGCAACATGGAGTTACCTCACAGAATCGAATGAGGTAAATATTACCGAAAATGATGCAAACAGCGACGCTTCGCTAAATCCTGCCAATCTATTCACAATTTATGAAAAGGGATTTAATTATACCTACATCGGTGAAGAAACGATTAGTGGTAAAGTTGCACAGATAATTGATCTGCTTCCGACTGACAAAGCCAAAGAGTTCACCAAGGTAAGATTGTATGTTGACAAAGCTAAATCTCAAATATTGAGGGCAAAGACCTATAACAAGGATGGCAATGTTTACACACTTTCGATGAAAAATATGAAGACGGATCAGAATTTAACAGATGACTACTTTAAATTCGATGCAGCCAAATATCCCAAGGTTGAAGTTAACGACATGCGGTAAGGGGGCATACCAGATATAGACCAAACATAGAGCAGATATAGAGCAGGTACGGGGAAGGTATGAGGAAGGTACGAGGAAGGTAATACTCTTTTCAAAGCTTCCTTTTATAAGAAACAGGGGATAAAGTTTACCAGATCTTGATAATTATATAATCATAATGTAGAAATTTCTTATTATTCATTTACTAAATCTATCCTCTTTTTATGGCATATATCTATAAAGTCTTTAGTATTAAAAGTTATGAAATAGTTTATCTTCAAATTTACATCCTCAAGCATCAATCGAATAACCATATCTACTAAACTTATTGGTCTGTTTTTATTAAGAATCGAATCCATTGTCAATAGCAATCCGTCTTCTTTATATCCTACATCTTGAATAATTTGTACATTTTTATTTTTCAAGACCTTCCCAAATTCTTCAACCCAATCTTTATTTCTTGTAAATCTTGTATTTATAGTTTCATATAGAGTCGGGTAAGGCAAAATAACATTTCCTAATTCAAGATAAAGCAATAATTCAGTGGCCTTTTGGTGGTTAGAATCCCTTGCATCAAATAGTGCAAACCAAAAACATGTGTCAACAAGAATATTATTCATCTCCGTCTACTGTATCAACAGTTTTTGAACCATACCCTTCCCAAGGATTTGATTTTCTCTTGCCAATTATAAACTTACCCCTAACGGGTTTTTCCCCATTTTCGAATTCCTTTCTAACAATATAAATTCTATCACCTGGTTTAAAATCCACCTTGGTTGTTAAATCATTTTTAAGTTCCGGCATTAGATCCTTTTCCTTGTTTACATCATATTGAAAATATGCTACGCTATTCCCGCATTCAATAGCACCATGGTCATCTAGCCAAGAATACAAACCTTGATAATCTCCTTTTATTCCCAAATCATATGACATCCAAACTGATTTTTTCATATTGTATTTCTTTTTAATTAACCTATCTTTATCGGATTGTTGTCCGCATAAATATGCAATAAAGTTACCTAATAATCTGATATTTTGTCCTTGTTTGCCTATTTTGCAAGAATTATTTTTGTGATAAGCATTTTCGATTCCAATTTGCAATACCTCATTAACAGATAGTCAGACAAAAAATCTTTGTAATTTCACAATGGGCGCACAAAACAGATATACCAATATCAAAAAAAACAATAAGAATTCTGATCGGATAGATTGATTTTAAAGTTTAGGCAGCCCTCATTCAAGTATCTTAAACTTATCGTCGCCATAAATAACCCTTAACTGATGAGGGATGATCTGCAAACTAAAATTACTGTTGCCTATCGATTCGCCATCCGCTTCCCCGGAGAGTGGTCTTTCTGCAAAAAATTGTACCTGTTTACCAACATGTGTCGATACCCGGCGGTCGCGTACAAAACTTCCGTTATATAGTTTCATGAAATTACTGATAATGCCCCAAATGCTCAGTTTTCGGATAAGGGTAATATGAAAATTGCCATTTACAGGATTTGCATCGGGCACCTGCATCATTCCTCCTCCATTATATCTCCCGATCCCAACAACCGCACTGAAGAGGTTCATCTCCAATTTTTCGCCGTCAATAACAACATAGGTATGGCCTGTTTTATGATTACGATAACTCCATAGAAAACTTTCGATATACACCCTTAATCCAGATAGTCCGTTGTTCTTTAGCTTGTTGGCATGGGTTGCCACCATCGCATCGAAACCAAAACCAGCTATGTTTACAAAATAACGACTAATGGTCTTTTCATCTTCCATATATTCGACCAGTCCAATATCCTGAACAACCGTTTTCCCTTTCAGGATAATATTCATTGCCATCTGGTAATGATCGGGAATGCCAAATGTACGAATCCAATCATTCCCTGTTCCTACCGGCAACATTCCTATCACAATATTATCGCACCGACTGTTTTTTCCTATGAAAATACCATTCACTATTTCGTTTAAAGTGCCATCACCACCCGCCACAATAAAATATGTTTCACCATTGAGGGCTAAGTCTTTAGCCAGACCGAAAGAATGACCTGCATATTCCGATATGTGCAAATTGTATTGTAAACCCGAAAGATTCAGAATAGAAACAATCTTATTTTTGTCCCTTCTCCCTTTACCACCTCCAGCATGTGGATTGAGAATTACCTGCCAGCGAATAGTGGGTTCCACGCCTTTCTGTTTATGGTTCAGTGATCGAAAAAAAACGGCTGAGCAAATTCATATCGTTCACTTCCTTCAATAACGATTCGATAGTAGCTTTGGGGACTGCAAAAATATCGAGAACCAATAAACCATCAACACAATCGTTGAACTTTGGGTCAACATTAAAAGCAACAATTTTAGCATTCAGTCCCAGGTATTTCTTAAGAAGGACCGGCAATCCATTGTTATATTGATCGATATCGCCAATAAATTTATCGAGAGAATGAAGATCCGGCGTCATATTTTCGAGGGCGGTATTCAAATGCTGATCGTCGGTGGTTACCTTAAAACGATTTCGCGGCTTCACAAACGCGGCTCTTTTATAGTCGAAAAAGTTTGCCATGATATAGCGAATGATCAACTCCTTGGATATGCCGGAATAGGTATTACTGATACTCACAGGGCCAATCAAAAAACGATATTCGGGATTTTTGAGCATAAAATATAGTATCCCTTTCCAAAGTAAAAACAGAGGGAGTGGTTTACGCTGATAATCTTTTACAATAAACGAACGCCCTAACTCGAGCGATTGCTTTAAAGTCTCAGCAAAAGCTGGTTGCATCTTAAAAAGGCTTTGTGTATAAAAACCTTTTATGCCAAACTGGTCGTAAATATCGTTACCCTTTCCTATCCGGTAACCACCAACAATTTGCTGACCTTCATTGTCCCAGATAATCAACTGATTATAATACAAATCGAACTCATCGACATCAGTTGCCTGATTGGTCCCTTCACCGACCTCGCGGAATGTAATTTCACGAAGGCGTCCTAACTCATTCATGACTCTTGGTATCCTGCTCGAAGGGACACAAAATACGGAGTAATTCTTTATTGTAAAAAGATGGTACTCCTTGTTTAATCCCGCTATTTCGCTAACAATCAATTCTGTGGGCTGCGGATCAATAATCGTCTCAGGCTGCAGGTGGCTCTTGAGAGAGTAATTAAAGAATCGCTTTACCTCAATTCCCGAATCTAAACAATAGGTCTTCGATCGCAGATAACGACCTAGTTGGTGAATGTCTGAGAATTTATCCTGTTCCTTCACCGAAATCGGGTTACCAATCCTTATCTTGATCGTTTTATCTTTCTTATTTAGTAATTCAGAAGGAAGTTTGGCCGTACGTAATGATGGGTGAATTTGGCCGAGGAGGTGGAACAAACGGCTATTACTACCATGAAAATAGATCGGAACAATCGGAACGCGGGCCTTTTTAATAAATCGAAGCGCTGAGTACAACCATTCACGATCGGTAATCGTCTTTGATGCATAACTGGTTGATACTTCACCTGCGGGGAAAAAACTTAAAACACCCCCATTGTTCAGATGATCAAGCGCAGTTTTTAAACCACCAATACTTGACGCAGCACCCGGATTATTCTCAAATGGATTGACAGCCAGAAAGAACTCTGAAATTGGTTCTATTTTCTTCAGCAGGAAATTGGCAATTACCTTGTGATCTGATCGCACCATTGATAGAAGCTTGATCAATAGAATGCCGTCAATTCCACCATACGGATGGTTCGAAACAGTGATAAAACTGCCGTTTGCAGGAAGTTTCTTTAAATCCTTTTCATCAAAATCAAGGGTCACATTCAGGTATTCAATAATGCCGTCGATCGATTCAATTCCCTTTTTATCGCTGATATTATCGTATAATTCGTTGATTTGATTAAAACGCAACAAGTGCATCAACAACCGGGCAAAATATTCCCCACCCAAATATTGCATAAACGGACTCACTTTCAATAAGTCTTGTGGCTTGACAAGTTTCATTTAGTACAGAATGATTACAGCATCAAAAATAAGAAAATGGAATCAATAATTGACTTTGCATAATCTTTAATCGGCGCGAAAGTGAAATGAAATGCGATATTCAGGGATAATTGTAAAAAGCCCGCCGGAATGAAGTAATTTTGTGCACTATAATGAGAGAGTTGGAAAAATATCCGTTAAGTGCATGGCTACCGACCTCGGCGAAAGAGGTTGAAGCGTTAGGATGGGATCAGCCTGATGTGATTCTGTTCTCGGGCGATGCCTATGTTGATCACCCTTCGTTTGGAGCCGCAGTGATTGGCCGGATACTGGAACGTGAAGGATTACGCGTTGCCATTGTGCCTCAACCCAACTGGCAGGACGATTTACGCGATTTTAAAAAGCTTGGTAAACCACGTCTTTTCTTTGCCATTTCAGCGGGTTGTATGGATTCGATGGTGAATCACTATACAGCCAATAAACGCAGACGATCGAACGACGCTTATACTCCCGGCGATCGCGCCGGAGCACGTCCCGATTACACAACAATCGTCTATTCAAATATTCTGAAGTCAATCTATCCTGATATTCCGGTTGTGATTGGCGGGATAGAGGCCTCATTACGTCGCCTCACCCATTACGATTATTGGTCGGATGAATTAAAACCTGGAATACTGACCGATAGCAAAGCCGATTTGCTGGTTTACGGAATGGGAGAAAAACCAATTATCGAATTGGTCAGACAACTGAAAGAAGGGACACCTTTTCAAGCAATCACTTCAATCCCGCAAACTGTTTTTATAACTGACATTTCAGCCGAATATTCCACCCAAGACGATTGGGAAGAGTTAGAACTCAATTCGCACGAAGCCTGTCTTCAGGATAAAATCAACTACGCCAAGAACTTCCGGCATATCGAAGAAGAGTCTAACAAAATGGCGGCGAGAAAACTTACACAGACCATCAAAGATAAACGAATCGTTGTCAATCCATCATGGCCGCTATTGACGACAAGCGAATTAGACAGTTTTTACAGTTTGCCGTTTACCCGGCTTCCTCATCCGCGCTACAGGAACAAGGGGACCATCCCTGCTTACGAAATGATCCGGCATTCGGTCAATATTCACCGTGGTTGTTTTGGCGGATGCGCTTTTTGCACAATCTCTGCCCATCAGGGAAAGTTTATTTCCTCACGGTCAGAAGGTTCAATACTTGCAGAAATTAAGCAGGTCACACAGATGTCCGATTTTAAAGGCTATATCTCGGATGTTGGCGGGCCTTCTGCCAATATGTACGGGATGTCTGGCAACAATATCGATATCTGCAGACTCTGTCGCCGCCCTTCGTGCATATTTCCTGCAGTGTGCAATAATCTAAATACCGACCATCGCCCCATGACTGCACTTTACCAAAAGATAGCAGCAATGCCGGGAGTTAAAAAGGCGTTTATTGGCAGCGGAATTCGTTACGATCTGGTATTCCATCGCACAGATGATGAAAAGATAAACGCCGGCAACCAAAAATATCTCGAAGAAGTGATCGTTAATCATGTTTCCGGAAGATTGAAGGTTGCCCCGGAACACACTTCCGATAAGGTGTTGAAGATTATGAGGAAACCTTCATTTGGACTTTTCTTTAAACTGAAAAGATTTTTCGATTCGGTGAACAAAGCCAATGGACTTAAACAACAATTGATTCCTTATTTTATATCGAGCCATCCGGGAAGCAGTACTGCTGAGATGGCTGAACTTGCTGCCGAAACAAAAGATCTTGATTTTAAACTGGAACAAGTGCAGGATTTCACACCAACACCAATGACACTGGCAACCGTTATCTATTATTCAGGATATCACCCCTATACGTTGGAAAAAATCACTACGGCCAAAACAGCTGCACAGAAACTTGCGCAGCGGAAATTCTTTTTCTGGTACCAGAAGGAGTACCGTAATGAGTTGATCACCGAACTGAGAAAGATCAACCGGATTGATCTGGAAAAGAAATTATTTGGAAAGCAATAAGCGTTTCTGCTAAATTCCACAATTGTCTATTCTGTAAAGAATCTTTGATAAACGAGGGATGGACTAAATACGAACTTGATCTCCAAATCAGGAACGATTTCAAGTGGTTTGTTGGTATGAACCAAACATGAACCAAATATGAATCAAACATGAAGCAAACCCATCCTGGCTGTTATTGTAATTATGATAAATGTTTATTAAAAGTGCACTGTGCTTCGATCCCGTATTGGCAAAAAACAACATTTATTTATTCCCATTACTTACCTTCCTTATATTATGTCTGGGACACGCCTGATCAAACGCGCTTGCATAATGCTTAATTGGAGAATAGATTTAGGAAATATCCAATTCAGCTTTTGCAAACAGGACATTATTTCAACTCCAGTACTTAAATATTTTGCTCCAAATCATTTAGTTGCGTTAGAATAATCGAGTTCTTATTCTTCTTCAGAATGATAAATTCATAATCGTCGAAACTGATTTTCTCGTTGATATTAGGGATTCTTCCGAATTTGAGAATCAGGTAGCCGGCAAGTGTTTCATATTCTTCACTTCGTGTTAATGGATGTGGAAGCAAATCGTTCACGTCATCGAGCGATGCAGAAGCGAGAACAGTATAACTCTTCTCCCCGCTTTTCTCAACAAATGGAATCTCATTATCGTATTCATCCTGAATCTCGCCAACCAGTTCCTCCAGAATATCTTCCATGGTTACAATCCCCTGCGTTCCGCCATATTCGTTGACAACCACAGCAATTTGCTGATGTCGCGACTGGAACTCTTTGAGCAATTGCGCAATACGCTTTGTTTCGGGAACAATCAACACTGTGCGCATTATGGAAGAAATCTTGATAGGTTCATTCCTATGTAGCCTGATCAGTATATCTTTAAGGTACAACACACCAACAACATTGTCGAGTGTGTCGGCATAACATGGAATCCGTGAATAATTCTCTTCTATCAATCCTTCAATCATACTATCTTTAAAATCGTTCACATCAATTGCCACAACCTGTGTCCGGGGAATCATGATCTGTTTAGCCGTCCGTTCAGAAAACTCAAAAGCGTTTTTAATGATATCATAATCAGCCTGTTCTATTTCGCCAGTCTCTTTTCCCTGCATAACAAGGTATTTTAACTCATCACTGCTATGTACATCTTGTCCCTGAACAGTCGAAATGCCAAGTCCCCTTAACAAAAGATTTGCTGTGCCATTCAATAGCCAGATAAAAGGCCGAAATACGAAATAGAAGAATTGTAATGGTAAGGCGATGATTAGAACAGTTCGCTGAGAACGCTGAATTGCGATCGATTTTGGGGCCAATTCCCCGAATACAATGTGCAATACTGTGATAATCAAAAAGGCAGCCGGTAAGGCGATTTGATGTGCAAGTTCGGGATTAATTTCAACTCCCGCGAAGGACATTACATTGATTATTATTTTCGATACAACAGGTTCGCCTATCCAACCCAAACCCAGACTTGCAAGCGTAATTCCCAACTGTGTGGCGGCAAGATACCTGTCGAGTTTAGAAATAATATGCTTTGCGATAACGGCTATACGGCTACCACTCTGCACCTTCATCTCGAGTTGTGAGGCCCGTACCTTAACAATGGCAAATTCAGCAGCGACGAAGAATCCGTTAAGGGAAACCAATAATAGTGTAATAAGTATATCTGTAAACATCAGTTTTATATCAACTAAGCTACAAATATAAAAAATTTGGAGAAGGAATTCATAATATTAATACAGCACCTAAAGCATAACTGTCTGATAAATCTGCTACACCCTGAATAAAAAGTCCGCTATCGGAGATAAGGAGATAAATAGATCGGAGAGCGAATTAGGAGAGCGAAGAATTGCAGTTTATAATCTGGCCATCATCTTTCAATCAACTACTTAAGGTTTCCGATTGACCTCCATATCGCCAAGATGCAGATTAAGGGCCTTTACTGAAATCTGTATCTCATGAATGGAAACGCCAAGAGAAACGATCAATAGTATAAGTGCGACTCCAAACGCCCACACTGCAAGCAGTTGGCTTCCGACAAATATTAAAAACATTGTAAATACACAGAGGAATAAACTCGAAACGCCCAAAATCTGCATATATTTGGTAAGGTAAAGCCGCCTGCGCAGATTGGCAATCTGCCCGAGTAACACGTCGTTAGGATTTGATTTGAATTTTTCATGGAGGGTCCGGATAAGCGTGGCATAACTCAGAAACCGATTTGTATAGGCCAACATAATCAGCGAAATGGCTGAAAACAGGAGTGCCGGTGTTGTAAGGGTAATCTCTTCGTGCATAATAAATTTCTTTCCTGATGCTTTGACTATTTATAATATAAACAGTCAAACCCACACTTATGTTTTCCAAAGATAGGAAATAAACCACAGTTTAGTGCTGATCATCAATAACAATGCGAATTACGCGAGTATGATAAATCAAAAAAGGACGGATTGAATAATCAAACCGCCCTTTCAAATAACTTCCGAAATAATATACTAAACATCACAAATTAGCACCGATTTCCTTAAGGATTCGAGTTTATCTGGTTGAACAGGGACGAACTCCTGACCAACAAAATATCATCATTCCAGAAAACGGCCTAAAATTAATATCTTTGTTCAGCAATTAGTTTAGGCGTTAATTTTACGCGTCTTTTTCGACTTAGTTTGTTTCGCCAGACGTTTGCTTTCTTGTTTTCTAGTTTGAATAAAATCGCTAATTTCCATCCGTTCTTTGTCTGTCAATGGTGAACTTTGTATGATAAAATCAACACCTTCAGGTTCTTTTATTAAGCTCATAGACTTTATATTTTAAAATATTTTTCAACTAAAATTCTCGCAGATTGCGATTCAATTATCATTCTTTGGTTTTTGAAATGATATGCTCCCAACGTTTTTTCGTAATGCTCAATAAGTTTTGACTTTGCTGTAAAGGCAACGTATCCCTCGAAGCCCTTTTGAAACGAGATTTTACAAGCATAAGCAACTAAATTTCCAGCAACTCCTTCGTAAATCTTGTTTTTCCCAATATTGAATGGCGCGCTTTCCAACAGATTAATGAAAACATGGTCTTGTTCTATCGTCACACTAAGTAGTCCCTGTATAATATTTGAGTTGTTTACGATTGTCAGTTTGTAAACTTCCCTTTTTATGTCGTCAAATTCAAATCTCCAGTTGAAATTCCAACCTTTATTCTTTGCAATATACTTCAGATCTGATTTATTCAAACGGATAACTTCTGTTTGAAAACTGTCCCCCGAAACCGTATTCAGAATAGAGTTTGTCAGCCTGTCGATAGTAAAATTCAGCGCTATAAATTTTGAGCTTTCCATTCTCAAAGTTATATGATTTTCAGCAATCAACCATGCTTTCTTGTAAAATTGTCGTTGACCTTTTCAAATTGCCCACCTATGCGTTACACATCACAAATTAGCACCGATTTCCTTAAGGATTCGAGTTTATCTGGTTGAGCAGGAACAAATTCCTGTCCGACAAAACCTTTATACCCAGCCGCAACTAAAGCCTTCATAATCGCCGGATAATAAAGCTCCTGTGTTTCGTCCAACTCGTGTCTTCCGGGAACGCCGCCAGTATGAACATGTCCGATATATTGAATATTCTTTTGAATCGTATCGATTACATTTCCCTCCATAATCTGCATATGGTAGATATCGTAAAGCAACTTAAAGCGAGGTGAGCCAACCATTTCGCAAAGAGCAGCTCCCCATACAGTCTTATCACACTGGTAATCAGCATGGCCATAACTATTGAGCAACTCCATAATAATTGTGACACCATGTTTTTCGGCCAAAGGCATTAATTTGCGAAGACCAATCGCGCAATTGATCATACCCACATTGTCATTCTGACCTTCGCGGTTTCCCGAGAAACAAATCAGGTTTGGAACACCGGCAGCAGCAGCCTTGGGAATCATTGCCTCAAAATCGGCAATCAGCTTATCGTGATTGGCAATCCGGTTAAATCCCTTCGGAATACCGTAATCAGTAGCATACCCTACTGCACATTTCAATCCGGCCTTTTTAACGGTCGCCCAATCTTTTTCGCCCAGTAATTCTACAGATTCAAGACCCATATCGGCACAAGCTTTGCAAAGTTCTTCAAGCGGAATATTTCCGTAACACCACTGACTGACAGAATGGTGAATATTTCCTTTAAGTTTCATATTTCCGGTTGTCGTTCCGGCAAAAGCACTGGCTGAAGGAAATCCTACAGCAGTTACAGCAGCTATACCAGCTGTATTTCCAATCATTTGTCTTCGGTTCATAATACAATTTGGTTTTAATTCAGTTTATTGCTTACGAAAATACATAAAAAATAAAAGACCAACACTCGCTGGTCTTTTATTTATTTTCTTTTGATCATAGATAATTGCCAGGATAAAATGTCACATTGCTTTTTTTAAATTTCAATCTCCAAAGAGCCTTTTTTCACCACCATATCCTGTTTGGGACACGCTTAATCAATCATCTTTGCAGAATGTTTAATTGGAGAGATCTGGAAAGCTTTCAATTCAGCTTATGCAAATACAACATTATTATATTTTCGGCACCTATCAAACAATCACCTAAAATATAAATAATTAAAACCGAATAAGTACAGCGCCTGCAGAATAACCTCCGCCAAATACAGTAAGTCCAACCAGCGAATCAACGGGAATCTTATCAATGTTTTGAGAAAGACAGATACCTGTACTTGCACAACCTGTATTTCCAAGTTCTTGAATATTATTTAATACTTTCTTAGGCTGAAGATTCAACTGCTTGATCAGATTGGCGATAATCCGGTGATTTGCCTGATGAGGAATAATAAAATCGAGATCTTCGATGGTCAGATTGCAGTTTTCGAGCGTTCTTTCGAGGGCTACACGCATAAAATTACAGGCATGCATAAAAACGTCTCTCCCGTCAGGCATTTGAAGTCCTCCTTCGCCGGGACGCAGAAATACAGCTTCGGTACCTTTTCCAATATGACCAAGTCCCCGGGTAAAAATATTCAGGATTTCTCCCGGTTTTGTACCGATAGGTTCTTCGGAGATAAACATAGCGGTGGCGCCGTCACCCCAAAGATGCCCGCTTTTCTCGCACGATTCGTCGCTGTAAAATGTGTTGTGTTCTGAGGCAATCACCAATGCCCGCGTGGCTTTACCCATCGCAAAGTAACCTTCAACCACTTCAAGTGCATTCACAAGTGAAGAACAGGCCGACGATACATAAACGACCTGTGCCTCCTGAATTCCAAACTCCCGCTGTACCGTATGACCAATTGTAGCAACAGTATCGTATGGCGTATATGAAGCGCCAACAATTAGATCAACCTCTTTGATATCAAAAGGTAAATCTGTCAATCCCCGCCGCACGGCTTCGATTGCCATCGTATTAGTAGTCTCACCCTTAGCTGCTTTCGATCGTGTCCGAATACCGGTCCGGTCGAATATCCATTCGTCTTCCAGACCGTTAAGGTTCTTAAAATATTCATTAGGAACACGCTGTTCCGGAACGTAATGCGAAATTGTATTAATAAACATTCTCATATCAAAAAATCAAAATTGCAATAATTTAAGCGGAGGCTTTGATCCCCCGAAATAGTATTTTTTGCCAGAGCTCAAGCGTCTCACGGCAAGATTTTCCAAAATTGTCAAGAATAAACTGCTGTTCAAGCCCTTTCAAAGTAGCAAGGGCAAGCATGGCTGTATTCTCGAAGTCGTCAATCCGAAATACTCCCGCCTGAGTTCCTTCCTGAAGTGTAGAAGCAAAGCATTTAATTTCATGCAAATCAATTGTTTTACGAAAGTTCTCAATTCTCTCACTTCTTCTCAGAAATTCCAGTCTTAATAAACGGTCTTTTCGAATCAGATTTTCGATCGTCTTCATATGATTGACCATGAATCGGACAATCTTTTTTTCCGGTGATATTTTCATGCTGGCAACCCTGTTGAGTTGTTTGAGAATAATATCTATTTCTCTGTTAATCACCTCTTGGTAAAGTTCTTCACGCGTTTTGAAATAGGTATAGATAGTTCTCCTTCCGAGTCCTGAAGCCTTGGCGAGATCGTCCATTGTAGTGTTGTCGGCTCCTCTGTGGGCAAATACAATCCGGGCTACGGTAAGAATAGTATGACGGGTGGTGTCTCTCAAAATAAATAAATTGCACAAAATCAAAATGTGTGTGCAAAAGTAAACCTTTTTTTATACCCTGTACGAATTTTAGAATTTGTTAACTATTAAAATTCGCCGATCTGATTCCACCATGTCTTGTCCTTCCACTCCTTTTGAATACCATCGTTAAATTTAATGTCCTTCAACACGAACCGAACCATACTCAGATCCTCTGCAGAAGCCTCAGCATAACCCGATTGTGTTTCGTGTACCCTTACCGCGTGCAATTTAACATTCCCCTCGCCATTGACAAATTTGGTTTTGGAGATAATACGGTTGATCACGAAAAAAAACAGGAGGGCATATCCTTCAGCGGATGGAGATACAGGAATTTCTGCAACCCGGGTATTGATACGATAAATCGCATCTTTCACCTCGTCAGCCTCCTTATCCCACAACGTATAGGAGTGATCAAAACTATGAATGAATTCTGCCACAGAACTAAGAAGAATAAAATCCATCACCATAAAACCATTGTCGAGCTGATCTGATTTTAAAAAAACCTCCACTTCATACGAGTGACCGTGAATATTTTCCCGACAACGTTGCGAAGTACAGTTGCGAACGATATGGGCTCCTTCGAACCGAAACTTTTTTCTGATGATCATCCTTTAATTATTTCTCGGGGCAAAATTAGAAAAGAAAAGGCATTAAAACGTTTTGTGCCGACGATAAAATGAGTGCCTAAAGTTTGGAGTGCTTGAGTGCCTAAAGTACTTTTAACTCCAAGTACTCCAAACTCTATGTACTTCAAACTTCGTCCTGCCTACTTCTCCTTTGCCACTTCAAATTTCTTAATATCACCATGATATGAAATACCACTACGCTGGTTACTCTCGACCATCAAGGTCGCGCTTCCGTCAGGGCTAACTGAAAGGTAAAGTTTATATAAATCTTTCGGCGTTTTAATTGTAGCGTTTATGTCATAACCTTTCCCTGATTTTTGCGCTACAGTCTTATAATCATCAGGTTTGCCTTCAAATTTTATTCCGCCATCACCCCCGTAATCAATACTATAAGCCCTGCCATAGAAAGGTAAATAGCTTTCTATCGAGTCGGGATGAAATGTTACAGTATAGGAACTTCCCGTCAGGATAATCATTTTTCCACTCTGAGGCAATGCCTGCGTTGCTTCAAAAACAAACTCCTTTGAGTTGATAAGCGCTTCGATCTGTTTCTCCTTCTCAATTCGATTCTGTTCCCGCTGTGCCTTTTTTGAGGTCTCCTGCGAAAAACCGGCTGCCACAACAAACATCACCACAAAAGCCGCTATTAATTTTTTTGCTTCCATCGTTGTAAATATTTGGTTTACACACTAATTCACAAATTCAATGCCAGAAATCGTTAACAGTTGTTATAAAACACCGAAAGATTGAAATTAAATAAAATACCTGTATGACCCTCCTTTTTTTGTATTCACATACAGGAAATGAAATAATGTCGTATTCGCAAAAGCTAAACTGGAAGCCCTCAAACCAATTCTTAAATTAAACATTATGTAACAATGTTTAATAAAACGTGTTCCGAACATGGTACGAATCAAATACGAATCAGGTACGAATCAAACCCATCAGATCTGACACCACCATTATGTGAAATAGAAAGCACAGTATCTATTGATTCGCATTACTTAGTTCCGTGACGATAAGTGTGAGTGAAAAGCAAGGATAAAAAATAATCCAGTCACTCTTTTTTCTCTTTCTCTTCTTACTTTTACTTTTTATCAATCGTTAACCGATCCTGTGCCATTCTGTTGTTAAACTGCTGCATAATCGCCTTAAACAGGTTTTGTTCCGTTTCAGAATTGGCTTTACCCAGAAGATTATTACGAAGGTAAGGATCTTCAATTCGGTTATAGATTCCGGTCAGCTTATTATCGGTGAAATACAGAGCATGATCTCCGATCAAAAACTGATATGTGTCTTCGAGGTAATTAATCACAAATCGTTGTGCCGACTGATCGAAAAGATTGTTTCCAAATGCCACATATGGCTTCGAGTAATTCAGATACCCAAGAATGGAAGGCATAATATCAATCTGTTGTGCCAATGATTCATCTTTTCCGGTAAGACTGCCATCGCCTTTAAAGAAAATAAGCGGTGCTGCATAATAATTAACCGCCGTTTTATATTCCTTAAAATCAGACTCTGAGCAATGATCGGAGGTAATCACAAACAGCGTATTTTTAAACCAGGGCATCTTCGAAGCCTGCGCAAAAAACTCTTTAAGTGCAAAATCGGTATAACGGATGCACTTTTGAAGCGGAATATGCGATTCGGGAAATTGTGCCTTATATTTCTCGGGAACCTTGAACGGATGATGCGACGAGACCGAAAAGATCGTCGTCAGGAAAGGCTCCTTCATTTTATTCATCTCATCAGCAAAGAACTGGAAGAAAGGCTCGTCCCAGATTCCCCAGACTCCATCAAATCCATCATCATTGCCATATTCATTTTTCCCGACATAGTGATGGAAACCCGCAATTTTGGTAAAAGCATCAAAACCCATCGATCCATTGGGAGCGCCGTGAAAGAACGAAGTCTCGTAACCCTCTTTCGACAATATACTTGCGAGGCTGTTAATCCGGTTGCCCGATCGCTCCGAAATCACATAGGGCAATACCAACGCAGGGATACTTGCTGTAATTGACGGGATGGCATCGATCGATTTGCGTCCGTTTGCAAACGCATTTGTGAATACTAAACTCTTGCTGATCAATGAATCCAGAAATGGCGTGTACCCTTTATATTGTCCGTTATCAAGCTGCTTATTCAGCGATCCCACAAATTCGCGACTGAAACTTTCGAGAATAATAACCACAACATTGTCCTTTTTCATTGGCTCAACCGAACCAGGAACCCTTACAGGGGTATAAATACGATTAAGTTCCTCTTCCGAACCAAAATAATTCTTCACCTCAAATGCCTTCTTACCCCATGTTCGGAGGATGCAAAATGGCGTATTAAGAACAAGCGACATCTCTTCGGGGGTATTCACATACTTCCCCGCGTTATTCATATTGATGGGCCGCGTACTTGGCATGTATCCTCCGCGTATTCCGATCACACTTAACCCGGCAAATATGATCAGCGAGAGCAGCGAAAGCACACCATATTTCCAGCTCCTCACCTTGAATGTTGGCTGAGGTTTAAACAGCGAATAAAGCTTTGCAAGCACGACAAGCGTAATCAGCCACATCAGCGCAATATACCAGAAATCGTAAAAGAACCGCGCAATAAGCCTGTAATTTCCGGCATCATAGCTCGCAACATCGAACATACTGGCAGTGGTTCTTTTCAGAATAAAGCGATAGTAAACAATATCTATGTGATTAAATGCAAGGGCAGTACCATTGAAGACCATAAATACCCATTTCAACATACGCTGGTACCAATCCTTAAATTTAAAGGGAAACGGAAGCAGGTAGAGCAGGAAATAAATCAAATTGATGTATAAAACGGCACTCACATCGAACATCACCCCACCACGCATGATGCGCATAAACGACGGGAAACCAACATTGGGAAACATCGACGTATTAAACATGTAAAAGATAATACGCCCTGCCGAATACAGGAAAATAATGACGATAAACCGGTAAACCATAACGAGATACTCGTTGGACGGGCGCTTATTCGGTGAGGAACTGAAAAGATTCATTTTATCGGGAAATTAAGCTTGCAAAATTAGCAGTTATTTGATTCCAATCATGTATTTAACAATCATTAAACAAACCTAATGTGATAATTATTTTGGAAAAGAGATCGCCAGCTAAATATTCTCAATTAAAAATAACAATTACCAAAGACTTTTTCTACAGACTAATGGTCCAATGCATGATCATCTACTCATAAAACGATAACCGGAAAAGGGACCCGATTTTGATACAGGAAGGTACAGCGTTAATACAGGCCGGGAACGAAGGAAGCGGGGTGCCTTTATCGGTACGATAAAGGTAGGAAAGATTTACCTGATTCAGATCAATTTATACTGAGATGCCACCTGATGCCGCGACAGACCGCGAAAACGTTAACCAATAACCCGGAGATTCAGACATTCCACAATAAAAAGTTATTTTTGTATTACATCGATATCATGTAACAATGGTTCGGTAAATTTTAATATAAATATTTGTATATCAATAAAATAAACAAAAAATAAGTATGAAATAATTTGGTTAAGACCTTAGAAATCAGTAATTTAAAAGATTATTCCGTAATTTTTTATTTATGATTCCTA
>JAATGF010000091.1 GCA_015654795.1 Bacteroidales bacterium | reverse complement strand
TTTTTAATGACTTTTTTCAATGACGGCGAAGCCAATGACCTTTTCAATGACTTTTTTAATGACAGTCTCTCCTTCTCCCCATCGCCCTTGCGCCTTTTCTCCCCATCGCCTTATCGCCCCATCATTCAATTCTTTACCTGAAAAGATCCGGATCGTATCAAACAAGTCATTTTTATTGATCGAAGATTCATTTTATAAATCTACACAACAATTCAATGTGATCCGATAAGTGCCAGAAATGAAATAATGTCGTATTTGCAAATAGCTTAATGTATTTAAAAATACATATCTCTTCACTATATTATGTACCTTATGTATTCGATTCCCATATGGAATCAACATGGAGGAAACATTTTTCCTATATTATTATTAACTTATGCAGATTTTCACAATACAACATCTGTTGGAGAATGAGAAACTACCAATTATTTGGGAACGGCCTGAGGTAGCAGTCCCACTAAACCCAGTGAAAGATTACCGGAGAATACAACATTGGCTTTCACCGATTCCGGGCTGAGATAAAGCTCCGACACAGATAATCGCGCGAGTTTCCCATTCAATTCAAAACCATAACCCAGTGTGTAATGATTAAAGAAATGAGATAGCTGTTTCTCAGTTTCTGAAATATTTGACTTGAAAGGAATTACAACTGACCGGGCAATCTTTCGTTCAATCTTGCCACTAAACAGCCATTTTGCCGAACGCATCATCAGGTTACGGGTTTTAATATCAAATTTCAGATCTTTAATCCGAAGCGTAGTATCTTCAGGATTGAAATAGGGAATCCCGGTAAGATAAAGGGTTCCCCGAATACTTCCCGACACTGTTGTCTCAACCGCCATTCGATCGTTTGTTCCGTACACCCTGAAAGTTTCGAATTTGATCCGGCGAGTTCCAAAGACAAAAGTTGAATCGCCCATCTCTTCCGTGATCATCCGGTTGATCGTTGTATATGGTATATCAGTCAACAAGTTGATTTTAAAAGTATCGCTAGGCAACTTAAGCGATTGGATATTTGGCAAGGCAGTAACTTTTCCGGATGGGGGAACATTATCGAGTAAACACTCTACATCTGATGTAATAGCAGCCCCAAGCCTGATGTGCCCCGCAGATCCCTCTATTGGCACAAGGGAAACTGAGTAGGGTGTTACTGATAACCATGCATTGTAATTACCCGGAATTTTAAACGGATCGAACATCTTGCGCCACACTTCTTCGGCAACACCTCTATAATCGAAACCTTTAGCAATTAACTCATCAATCTGTTGCGCAAATGATTCAAGATTAGAAGGTAAAAACAAATTCGCAATTAATGTGATCGGGAAATCAATACCGCCAATCTTTACAACCGGTTTTTTAGTCCATACATAACCATTAGATTTTGTGATCGTTTTAATGCTCCAATCACGATTTATCGTTATTTTGGTTTTGTAACGAAGTTTAATTTGTCCGGCATACTCCCATGAATCTACCATCGGAAGATTATATCCGAATAGCTTCACACCTTTATGAATAGAAACCCGCAACGGTAATTCCCAACTCAATTCATTCTGCTCAATATTGAGTTTGACATCACCGTCTTTCCATGCTTTAAATTTGAGGTGACCGCCATTATCATCAACAAAACTCGTATCCTGATATAAAACACTGTCTAACTGTCCATTAATTCGCGCCTCCAATTGTGAGATCTCCAGATCGGCATACAAATTGATAATTGAAGTCTGAGGTTTTCGGGGTATTGACTTGTAACTTTCGACGGGCATTGCAGGTTTAAAAACCGTGCAACTACTAAAAAGGACTACACTTACTAACAATGCCAAACTCAGCATTGCAACTTTACGAGCAATCATATTTTTTGAATAAATCAATTCTAAAATAAGAGGAATTCCGGAGAACCCCTCTAAATAAAATTTTAAAATAATAAGTACGAGAAATTCATTTCTCTAAATAAAAAATCAAAAAGAAGCTATTAATTCTCTAATAATCAAACTCATCTTTGGTTCAGCCTTCATGGCGACCTCTTGCACTTCTTCATGTGAGATTTCAACAATCTCGCCCGGCACACCGCTATCGGTAATAATTGATATTCCGAACACGTTCATTCCCATATGGCGCGCAACAATAACTTCGGGAACAGTAGACATCCCAATAGCATCCCCGCCTAAAATCCTGAACATTTTATATTCGGACGGAGTTTCGAATGTCGGGCCCGGGACACCAACATAAACACCCTCTTTAAGATCAATATGATTTTTCAATGCGATTTTGCGGGCAAGGTTGCGTAAATGGAGATCATACGCCTGACTCATATCGGGGAAACGGGTCCCCAGTTCACTAATATTGGGTCCCATAAGGGGATTATTACCAAACATGTTGATATGATCAGTGATCATCATTACATCGCCTACTCTGAATCCCGGATTGAGGCCACCACTGGCATTCGATACAAATAACATCTTGATTCCTAAATCATTCATCACCCTTACCGGAAAGGTAACTTCTTTCATATCATACCCTTCGTAGTAGTGAAAGCGGCCCTGCATCGCTATAATATTTTTTCCGCCTAACTTTCCAAAAATTAGTTGTCCCTTATGCCCATCAACAGTGGAAACCGGGAAATTGGGAATATCAGTGTATTTTAAGGTCTGAACAATTTCAATCTCATTAACAAGGCCACCAAGTCCGGTACCCAGAATAATACCGGCATCGGCTTTAAACCCTGTTTCTTTTCGAATAAAGGCTGAAGTTGCTTTTATTTTCTCTAACATATTTTAATATTTTTTGATCAAATTCATTCCCTGCATTGTTCAAGAAACTAATTTTCAATGGAATATAGTACATGTTCTTACGGATAATTTCCGATGCTGCTTCGAAATCACGGAACCTCACCATATCCTTCTCAGTAGTTACAATAATTTTTTTTCCCGATGAAAGTGAATTAAATTTAGCTGTAATCCGATCAAGGTCTTTCAGTGAATATTGATGATGATCCGGGAAATTCATCTCGTGAATATCATGCGACCTATGCATCAAATGGTCTTTTAATGTTGATGGATTTGCAATTCCGGTAACCATTAACACAGTTAATCCTTCAACAAGCTCGACAGATTTTAAAGAAACATCATCAGAAAATACCGGAATTAATTTCCCATAATCAATCTTCGAAAAATAGAGGTTCTGATATGGCCTGATTTCCAAATCCTTAGTAATTATTCGTTCATCAATTGGTTTTAACTCAGGAGG
The DNA here is from genome assembly GCA_015654795.1 of Bacteroidales bacterium. Taxonomy (GTDB): domain Bacteria; phylum Bacteroidota; class Bacteroidia; order Bacteroidales; family Prolixibacteraceae; genus JAAFHB01. The sequence continues at coordinate 20,339 of JAATGF010000091.1, read as the reverse complement.
ACATTTTGTGACGATTATAATTGAGGCCCTGCTTTTATTTGATGCAAATTCGCGAAGACGGCCGTAAGGTAAAAGAGAATCCTTAGTAATCAAATGATTGTAATCGGTCAAAAGGATATTAATACCCGGAACGACATATCTGTGCTGAAACGCGTCATCAAGTAAAATAACTTCAGGCTTAAGTGGCAACGCCATCAGTTTTTCAATTCCACGAACACGATTTGCATCGACAGCTACAGTTAATTCGTTAAATTTTAATTTTATTTGCAGTGGTTCGTCCCCAACCTGCTTTACTTTCGATGTTGCTTCTACAATATAAAATCCCCTGGTCTTTCGTTTATAACCACGACTAAGCGTGGCAACCTTAAAATTCGATTTCAATAACTCGGCAATATACTCGGCGTGGGGCGTTTTTCCTGTTCCTCCTACAGTGATGTTTCCTATAGAAATTACCGGAACGTCAAATTCACGGGAAGTCAAAATCTTAAGATTAAAAAGTTCATTTCTCAAGCTTGCTCCAAAACCGTAAAAGAAAGATAATAATTTCAAAAAGAGATACTTCACCTTGTAATTTTATATATTAATCAGCCCTCGCATTCAGGTGGTAAGTTACAATATCTATCGATTAAAAAGAAACACAGATACAAATATCCTCAATTGATAACAAAAAAACTTGTATCTAATTAATTTCAAGATTATAAGGCATTCGGGCATAAATACCGTTCGCATGTGCTTCGCGTGAAAAATTTTCCCACAAATGGTACGATTCGCCAAGTTTTGATTGTAAAATACTGGTTTGAATCTTAGCAGAAAAGCTTTTCATGAGTTCTTCGAAAGTATCCTTTTGTTTTGGCAACTCCTTTATTCTGTAACGCTGAATTCCTGCTTTCAAAGCAGCCAGTTTTACGGCATCTTTCAGACCACCAAATTCATCAACCAATCCGTTCAATTTTCCATTGTCTCCGCTCCAAACACGTCCCTGTCCGATTGAATCAATATAAGTAGTTGATTTTTTACGCCCATCAGCCACATGAGAGATGAAGGTTGCATAGGTCGACTCAACATAGTTTTGCATCAGATTGACCTCGAATGGGGTCATTTTGCGGGTTATCGAAGGCATATCTGAGTGTTCATTCGTTGAAACATTGTCAAAGGTAATCCCAATTTTGTCCGAAAGCAATCCGCTCAGATTCGGGATTGTGCCAAATACACCTATTGATCCGGTGATCGTGGTTGGATCTGCTAAAATAGCATCGGCACCACAGGAAATGTAATATCCTCCCGAAGCTGCATAATCACCCATCGATACAACAACCGGTTTAACCTTTTGAGCAAGAACAACTTCACGCCAGATAACTTCTGATCCGTAAGCCGATCCTCCCGGTGAATTCACCCTTAACACGATTGCCTTTATCGCAGTATCCATACGAGCCTCACGTATACCTTTCGAAACTTCCTTCGAATCAATCTGATATGGGCCATCAGTTCCGCCGTCAATCTCACCTTCGGCGTATACAATTGCGATCCGGTCTTTCGGAAGTCCCGTCGCATCTATCGCTTTGGGAACTTTATCGTATTCGCTTACTGAGATAACCGGAATTTCATCATTCTTGCCAAGATTGGTCAGTTTTCTGAAGTCCGCTAATACCTGATCTTTATACTTAAGATTATCGAAAAAATTATATTCCAATGCTTTATCAGCTTTTTGAAATGTCATCACTTCATCGGCATATTTATTCAGGCTATCAATTGGTATCGATCTGCGTTCTGAAATTCCTTTCAGCACATGATTCCAAATGCTGCTGAGGTAGACCTTGGTTTGTTCCCGACTGGCATCGCTCATTTTATCAAGCAGATAAGGCTCAACTGCCGATTTGAACTTGTTGTTTTTTCCTCTGACCACCTGCATTTCAATCCCAAATTTATCCATTGCCTTTTTAAAGAAAGTGTGCTCGGCATTCAGTCCGCGAAAATCGAACATCCCCATCGGATTCATAATCAGACTATCCGATACAGTTGCCAGGTAGTATGCCTTTTGAGAAATCATATCGGAATAGGTATAGATAAACTTCCCGGAAGTTTTAAAATCAATCAATGCATTTCGGATCTCCTCTATAGTTGCATAACCGGCACTAATATCAGATAGTTCTAGGAAGACACCCTTGATCCGGTCATCGGTTTTTGCTTTTTCGATACAACTAAGTATCTGATTCAAACCAGTTGTGGTTGTTGTTTTTATCCCCGGAAGTTCCATATCTTCGAACGGGTTATTTGATTTACGTTCAACTATTTTGCTGTCAAGTTTTAACAAAAGCAAAGATTGGCTCTTGAGTGTAACAGCCTGATCGTTAAACGAGGTAACCGCAGAGATCACACCTACCAGGATAATAACCAGAAGAAATAAGGAAATGACAATGGCGAGAAGCGAAGCAAAAAAGGCCTTCCAGAAGATTTTCATAAAAGATTTCTATTTGAAATGTAGATACAATTTTATTGTTTTCGAAATATGCGTAACATTGTTGTTATAATTGCTGCAAATTTAGAAAAAATGAATGATGTTTTTATCCTTTTAGGTGGTAATCTGGGAGATAAGTCAAAAATATTTGAAGAAACCCGAAAACTGATTGGTGAAAGAATTGGTTTGATAACAAAACAATCATCAGTTTATGTTACCGAACCTTGGGGATTCGAATCTGAACTGTTCTGGAACCAGGCTTTAATTGTAAAAACCACACTTAATCCACATGAGGTTCTTCCGCAAACTCAGACTATTGAGAAGATGATGGGACGCGTGAAGAAATCAGATCTTTACGAAGCCAGAGTCATGGATATCGACCTTCTTTTCTATAACGATTTAATAATAAACACTTCCATGCTCACCTTGCCTCATCCTAAAATGGGAGACCGAAAATTTGTATTGATTCCGTTAAATGAAATTGCTCCCGATAAATGCCATCCGGTCTCCGGTTTGAAAGTAGAGGAAATGCTCAAACTTTGCTCCGATCAGCTCAACGTCGAACCAATCGATTAAAAATGATTATGCAACACGTTCTCTTTTGAGTCGATTTTTTCACCGTAAGCAAGATCACCTGCATCGCCTAATCCGGGAACAATGTATGATTTTGGCGTCATCCCCGGATCAATAGCTCCAATCCAAAGCGTGACCCTGTCATTAGGGAGTTTATCCAAAACGTAGTCTATTCCTTGCTTACTGGCAATAACCGACACAAGATGAACATGTTTGGGTTCCCCTTTTTGGAGAAGCGCGTGATAAGCAATTTCCATCGACGAACCCGTCGCCAACATTGGATCGCACATAATAACCACCTTATTATCAAGAAGTGGTGATGCAATATACTCAAATTCGATGTGAAATTCTCCGTTTGGATCATATCTGCGGTATGCCGATATAAAACAGTTTTCAGCCTTATCGAAATAGTTTAACAAGCCATGATGAAGAGGAAGGCCGGCACGGAGAATCGTTGCCAAAACAGGCTGCTGCTCAAGTACCGGAATTTTTGCAACCCCTAACGGAGTCGTAACTTCCTTCGTTTTGTAAACAAGCGTCTTACTGATTTCGTAAGCAAATATTTCACCAACACGCTCAAGGTTTCTTCTAAACCTAAGTGAGTCTTTCTGAATTACTTCGTCTCTGATCTCAGCAATGAATTGGTTGAATAGGGAGTTGTTCTCGCTTAATAGGTGTATCATGAAAAAATTTTGCGCAAAAATAAAAAATATATCACAACAAACCTTCGTCTGCGAAACTAAAAAACCCACCCTGAGTAATAATCAGGTGGTCAAGTAAAGGAATATCCATAATAGCGGCAGCATCTTTCAATTGTCGGGTGATTTTGCGGTCTGCATCGCTCGCATCCAAATTCCCCGATGGGTGATTGTGAGCAAAGATTAATGATGTGGCGTGTTTTTCGAGCGCCATTTTTATTACAAGACGGACATCAATCACTGTGCCAGTCATGCCTCCCTGACTAAGTCGCTGTTTATCAATTATCTTATTTTGCCGGTTTAAGAATAGAACCCAGAATTCCTCATGCGGAATATCGCCAATTAATGGACGAAGGTAACGTGCAACATCGTTGCTGCCTGTAATCTTTTCCATCTCCAGGGCGGAAGAATGATCTCTGCGCCGACCCAGTTCCATTGCTGCAATAATTGAAATTGCCTTTGCTTCGCCAATTCCTTTAAAATCTTTCAGATTCTCGACATTGAGTTTGCCAAGTTCGTTCAGGTTATTCTTCACTTTTTCGAGGATCCGGCGCGAAAGTTCAACAGCTGTCTCATCTGAATTTCCGCTGCCAATCAAAATTGCAATCAGTTCAGCATCCGATAATGAGGATGTTCCCCGGTACAGAAGTTTTTCACGCGGACGATCTTCAAGCGCCCAATCCTTGATATTCAGTTTACGATACTCTTCCATTTTGGGTCGGTGTATTTGTTGTCAGGTATTTGAGCAAATTTACCGAAAAAAAAGAAGAATAACAAAAAAAGCTCACCCTTGGGTCAATCAAATGATAAATTTCTGACAATAAGCCCGCTTTTATTTAGCAGTAATGAATCTGTTTCATAAGTTTACAGAAGTTTAACTACATTACTCTTCGATAATGAAAGCATCTTACTCAATTTTAGTGATTTTCCTTCTTTTAATTGCATCCCTTGGCCATAGCGCAATAGATATTTAAGAATACATAATAATGTTGATTTCTTGCAGGATTTGATCAGAAGCGAATAAAAAATAGTCATTCAGTCCGCATAAACGCTGTACATCCTACTTTCCTGCTTTTCCTCCCTATTCTTGAATTTTAAATTGAAAGTAGTTCGGGAGTGTTTGAACACGGTCGGTTTGATGGAGGTCAGGAAATACAGATTATCAAACACTAAATACCCATGAAATTGTCACCTGAGGAAGGAACCCGAATTTGGTCAGGAGTTGGTCAGGACCAGGTACGGAGGAAGTGGGGCGCCTTTATCGATAGGATAAAGGTAAGGAAAAAACGTATAGTTTGGATCAATTTTTATTGAGATGGACGGAAATGGACGGCGACGGACGATGCGTTGCTCTTTTCTTTGATAACTTTTATTGGAAAAATTATTATTGTAACAAAAGTAAAGACTCAGAATCGAGGAGATGAAATTAAAAAATCTGTAAACAAATGTTAAGGTCAGGTCAAAAATTCGTTTCCCCAGCTATTTGCCCTGATCCCAAAATTATGCCCAGATATTTCGTTATTGAACCCAAAAAAGCCCACCCTTTTGAGGATGAGCTTCTGAAATTATTTTAGATCTGAAAACTACAGGCTGTTAACGTGTAATGCCAGGCTTGATTTCAGGTTTGATGCCTTGTTGTCATGAATAACATTCTGCTTGGCCAATTTGTCAAGCATAGTAGCTACTTTAGGGAAAAGCTCAGCTGCTGCTGCCTTATCGGTGGTTTCACGTAATAAACGAACCGCGTTACGGGCTGTTTTCGAAAAATACTTATTGTGCAGACGACGAACTTCACTCTGCTTAGCTCTTTTAATAGCTGATTTATGGTTTGCCATTTTCTATAAAATTTCTTTGTTCTTAAATTCGTAGTCTGTAGGGGATTCGAACCCCTATGGCAAGAATGAAAATCTTGAATCCTAACCCTTAGATGAACAGACCATCGTGCTAACGTCCCCATTGATTGGGGTCGTAAAAGTAATATATTTTTTTTAATCGGTCACCATCCAATTTTTTTAATTGAGAATATGACACTGATGTAGTCTGTAGGGGATTCGAACCCCTATGGCAAGAATGAAAATCTTGAATCCTAACCCTTAGATGAACAGACCATTACGAAATCAATTCTTGCGAATCAGCTTACACCGGACTTTCGAAAAATTTGAAGTACTAAAACTGGATTTTGAGCTTATTGCCCTTCCATTTTTAGCGTTGCAAAGAAAGGAACTATTTTTCAAAATGACAAGGTCAGAATAAAAAAAACCGCATAATTTTAAATGATTATAATACGCTGATTTTTAATGACTGCCATTAAAAAAACTTTTTATGACGACAGTAAATCTTGTTTATCTTTATCTTCACAGTATAAATCAAGTCGATTAATCGCAGAATTATGTGTTTCGGACAGAGAAAAAAACAAAAACGTCACCAAAACGCCAAAACTTTCGCGATAAGTAATACGTATCAAATGATGTTGTATTCTCTAACCCGGCCGGATTTTCTCCGGGACACGCTTGATCAAGCTTATGCACATAATCTTTAGTTGAATCCACTCCGAATAGTCTTTTTTGCCACGAAGGCAGGAAGACGTCAAGTTTCACTAAGCGTATACTGCACATATTCAATGCTTTGTGTAGTGTCTTGGCGATTTGGCGACATTTTTACTATTTTTGACTTTCCGGAGTAGACTATTAAAATTAGAGAATTGGTTTGCGAAACTTCCAATTCTATTTTTGCAAATACGACACTATTTTACTTCAATACTGTCTAAAAATTACAGGGCATCATAATTTCTTTTGTTTTTCACTCAAAAGTGATCTCCTTTTAATTGATTATTCATAATTTCGGAGAGGAAAAAAATAGTAATTAATCAGGACGAGATTCTCCGGCGAGCATCTTCGCCTGACTGATAAGATAGAATACCATAAACCAGACAATCAAACGATTAAACACATCAATTCTGATGAAAAAGCAGTTAAAACTAACACGACGCCGTTTTATTACACTTTCCGTACTGGGAGCCGGAGGAATGTGCTTATTAAGCCGGTGCGCCAATCCGCCCCTTTCGCCCTGGAGATTTGTCACGGAACAGGAATCAAAATTACTCGATGCCTTGGTGGAACAGATCATCCCAACGGATGAATGGCCCGGAGGTCGTGATGCAGGAGTTACCAATTTCATCGATATGCAATTAACCGGACCTTATGCGCGATACCAGGAAAGTTACCGAAAAGGGCTGGCGGCGATCGAGGAAACCTGTAAAACCAAATTTCAAAAACGATTTGAAGAATTGCCTTTTGAAGAACAGACGCAGTTTCTGAAAACTATGGAAGCAGGGAAAATGGAAGGGAAACTCTGGGAAAAGGGATTCGACCGACAGTTTTTCAGATTGATCCGCGATCATTCAATGCAAGGCTTTTATGGAAGTCCACGCCACGGGGGTAACAAGAACAACGTCAGTTATAAAATGATGCGACTCGATTATCCTGTAATCATTGGACAAAACCGCTACAACAACTAAACTTATGGGAAATAAACATGTGAATGCCATCGTTGTCGGTGCAGGAGCCGGAGGTGGAATAGTTGCCAAAGAGTTAAGTGTTGCCGGACTTTCGGTTGTTCTTTTCGAACGCGGAGGCTGGGCCACCTATGATGATACCGATACTGACGAATTGAAATCGCAGCGAACCACTGTTCTTGGAAATGCTTATGGACCAGATGATCAACGTTATAAACGCGTTGTCGTAAATAATGACGGGAGCGCCAATATAGTTTTGCCCAGCGAAGGTGGCTACAACAACAATGCGGCTTGTGTTGGCTCAGGAACAGTTAGTTATGGCGCTATGGCATGGCGTTTTATGCAGGAAGATTTCAAACTAAAAACAACATACGGACCTATTGAAGGATCGACCCTTGACGATTGGCCAATCACCTATGAAGATCTTGAGCCATGTTACGAAAAGGCAGAATGGGAGATTGGTGTTGCAGGCGATGCGACTCAGAATCCGTTTGGTGCACCACGCAATAAGCCATATCCCATGCCTCCGTTTTCACATAATAAAGAGGCTAAACTATTGTATGATGCCGCCAAACGATTAGGGTATCACCCCTTCCCTATTCCGATGTTGCGCAATTCAGTTCCTTATGGTGGCCGTCCTGCTTGTATCCGGATGCGGACCTGCTGTGGATTTGCATGTCCCGTAAATGCAAAGTGCGGAACCCATAATACGGTGATCCCCATTGCTATCGAAAGTGGAAATTGTGAATTGCGAATCAATTCGGTGGTCAGTGAAATACTTGTAAACGAACAGGGAAAAATAACCGGAGTTACCTATTTTGATGAGAAAAACAGAAAGCAGACTCAAACGGCGGATATTGTAGTCGTCTCAGGATCCGCAACAGAAACAGCCAGGTTGCTTCTTAATTCTAAGTCAAAGTTCTTTCCAAAGGGAATCGGAAACGAGAATGACTGGGTGGGCCATAATCTTCAGGGTCATGCTTACACAGGCGCTTATGGAATTTTTGAAGATGAAGTTTACGATGATCTGGGTCCCGGAGCTTCGGTGGCAATCAGCGATTTCAATCATCATAACCCCGGAATCATGGGCGGCGGAGTACTCTGCAACGAATTTATCCGGATGCCTTACTCATTTACAGGTATCCGTCCTCCTGGCTCGGCAAGTTGGGGAAAAGAACATAAAGCGTTTCAGCGTCTTAATTTCAAAAGAGTAGCCCAGGCAGTTGGACCTTACCAGGAGATCCCTAACTTTGAAGCAAGGGTCGAAGTCGATCCCACAGTAAAAGATTTCTGGGGAATCCCTGTTGCCCGATTGTCGGGTACACGACACGAGAAAGATATCGAGGGATGCCGGTTAATGTCAGAGAAAGCAGAATTATGGTTGAAAGAAGCCGGGGCTGTTCAAACCTGGCAATCCGTCGGAGGAGGAAAAGGAATCAGTGGTGGTCAGCATCAGGCGGGTACGTGTCGCATGGGCAATGATCCCAAGACTTCTGTGACCGACAAATATGGAAGGATTCATGCCGTTCCTAATCTGTTCGTGGCTGATGGCAGCCTGAATGTTAACAACGGAGGATTCAATCCCGCATTGACAATCATGGCTTTAGGCTTCCGTGTAGGAGGATACATTGCCAGTGAATGGTCAAAAGGAAACCGATTTAAATAACCAACTAACAATGATCATGAACAGAAAACTTAAAATAGCGCTCCTCACAATTCCAGTAATTCTGATTGTCTGCACAATCACTTTTGGCTCGTTTTATACTTACTGGAATACTGCCTCGCCCGATAAGACTTGCTCTTCGTGCCACGAGATTGGGAAATCTGTAAATTCCCAGGCGCTATCCTCACATCGCAGCTTTCATTGTAAAGAATGTCACGGAACAGCGATGAGTAATGGAATCCACAGTATGAAAGAAAAAGGAATAATGGTGGTTAATCACCTTAAAAACAAGAAGGTTGAAAATATTAAACTGGATGAGGAGCAACTGTTCGAAGTGCTTAATAACTGTAAACGTTGCCACTCATCCGAATTTGCAAAATGGACATCAGGCGGCCATTCTATTGATTATCAGCATGTTTTTCTAAATACAAAACACAATTCGACCGAACAAATCAACTTCGATTGTCTGCGTTGTCACGGGATGTTTTTTGAAGGTAATGTTGGTGATGTGGTTGAACCAATGAATATTAAAGGGCCCTGGAAACTGAAAGACGGGAAAATGGCAACAAATTTCGCTATTCCATGTATGGCTTGCCATCAGATCCATCAGGACGGATCGCCAAAAGTTAGACCCGATTATTCTGATCCGAAGACCATCTTTTATCAAAAGGCAAACGTTGTTTCGAAACTGGGATTTTACGACCGTCATGAAAAAGTATTTTACCCCATCACACAGTTACCTCAGTTAAATTTGTGGGAGGGTGAGCGGAAAGTTAAGATTTCAGAAGACCTTATTATGCGCAATTGCGTTCAGTGCCACGCTCCTAACGCCCAACACGAGGCAGGAACCGCAGATGATCGTACGCCCCGCGGTGTACACGAAGGGTTAAGTTGCACAGCTTGTCATGAGCCACACAGCAACGATGCCAGAAATAGTTGTGCTTCCTGCCATCCTGCAATTTCAAACTGCAAGATTGATGTGACGAAAATGAACACAAGCTATGCCGATGCAAAAAGCCCGAATAACATCCATTTTGTGGCTTGTGCTGATTGTCACAAGGAAGAAAAAAGAAGAATCGTGAGTACAATAAGGAATTAATCATCATAAAACTGTAATTTAGGGATCTGAATATCGAGTTTTAAAACGATTGATAAACTGTTTTACTATGAAGTTTTTAATCTGGCTTCTACTTTTACCATCAGCAATCTTTGCACAATCACTTGTACAATATGTTGATCCGCTGATCGGAACAGCCCCCGCAACTACCGAAAGTGCCCGAAAACACAGTGAAGCCGGTTCGGAACTAAAAGGACAGAACTTTCCTGGTGTTGGCAGACCTTTCGGAATGACACAATGGACACCCGAAACACGCACAACCGAAGACAAATGCATATCGCCCTATTATTACAACGACGAATTTATTACTGGCTTCAGGGGAACGCACTGGATGAGTGGAAGTTGCACACAGGACTACGGAAGTGCTACGCTGATGCCTTTTGTTTCGGAGGGCATTGACACATTAAAAAGGCGGCCATCTTCCCGTTTTAATCATCAAAATGAGAGCTCTTCACCGGTTCACTATAGTGTATTGCTTGAAGACTTTGGAATTAACGCTGAGTTGGCAGGTTCTGTGCGTTCGGGAATGATGCGATTCAATTATCCGGATGGAAAGGAGAGCTATCTCTACATACGCGTCAACAGCGAAGAGAAGCAGGGCAAAGTTCTGATCGACAAACAAAAGAATGAAATTACAGGGTATAACCCTGTCTTCCGGATTTACCAGGGAATGGGAAAACCGGCAGGATTCAGTGGCTATTTTGTTATCCAATGTGACCGGCCATTTAAAGAGGTTTCACAAATAAGGACGGACCAACAGCTGGTTGTTAGTTTTGGGAAAGAGAAAAATATTAAAGTCAGGATCGGAACTTCATTTACAAGTTTGGATGCTGCCCGGAAAAATCTGAACAGCGAGATCCCTGACTGGAATTTTGATAAGCTGGTAAAAACATCGGAGAATGAATGGAATGAAACCCTTGGAAAAATTAAGGTAAAGAACAGTTCACACGACGATCTGGTTAAGTTTTACACGGCACTTTATCATTGTTATCAGCTACCGCGCATCGCAAGCGATATTGATGGCAGTTACCAGGGATTTGCGCAGGACACCCTTATTCATAAAGCAGTTGGTTTCGATTATTACGATGACTTCTCAATGTGGGACACCTATCGTGCCTTACATCCGCTGATGACCATTCTTGAGCCAAAGCGAAGTCTTGACATGGTTAAATCGCTCGTTGCTAAAGCACAACAAGGTGGCTGGATGCCGATTTTCCCGGCATGGGGAAGTTACACGGCAGCAATGATCGGTGACCACGTCAGCACAATGATTTCGGATGCCTATTTAAGGGGAATCACCGAATTTGACACAAAAACGGCCTATCATTTTATGCGTCAAAATGCTTTCGATCAACCTACGACCGAAGAATATAAAGATGGGAAAGGTCGCAGGGCGTTGCCCAGTTATCTGCAAAAAGGGTATATTCCTTTGGAAGACAGTGTCTGGGAAGCATTCCATAAACGGGAACAAGTATCGCGAACATTGGAATATGCACTTGATGATTATGCATTGTCGCAATTCGCAAATAAGCTGGGCAAAACGGATGATTATAATGTATTGCTTAAACGATCGAAGAACTATGTCAATGTGATTGATCCATCAACGGGCTATGCGCGCGGGCGATATGCAGATGGAAAGTGGATCGAACCTTTTAATCCGTTAGTTAAAACAAACTATATCACCGAAGGAACTCCTTTTCAATATACATGGTATGTGCCGCAGGATGTGCCGGGATTAATTATGCTGCTTGGCGAGCATAAAGCATTTATCAAGCGGCTAAACGAATTTTTTGAAGGGGGATATTATTGGCATGGAAATGAGACCGATCAGCAGGCGCCTTACCTCTACGCATTGGCCGGAGAACCGGCAAAAACAGCAGCATTGGTACAAAAAATTATTGATGAAGAATATGGAATTGGTCCCGGCGGATTGAGTGGAAATGAGGATGCCGGTCAGATGTCAGCATGGCTGGTTTGCTCAATGATTGGATTTTATCCTGTGTGCCCCGGAAAACCAGAATACGTAACGGGAACTCCTGCATTTGATGAAGTACGGATCAAAACAAGCAGTAAAGCAAAACCTTTCGTGATTAAGGCAATTCGCGATAAATCAAAATCACCGAACTTCGGAAATATCACCCTGAATGGTCTTCCTGTTAAAGGGAATATCATTCAACATCAGCAGATTGTTACAGGTGGAGAATTGACTTTCAGACAGTAGATAAAGAAAAAAATAAGGTTACGGATCGCAGTTGCCGGTGGCTGATTTTTGATAAAAATATTTTTCACTCATACATTCAACAGAACCAAAATTGTTTATAAATTGCGTAACTAATTGAAGCACCTCATTAATTAGTATAATTCCTAAAATTGAAGGATTAATTATATTCACTAAGAAGAACCAATAAACACAGAAGAAATGGAAGAACAAAAAAAGGGATGGTCAAGACGTCAGTTTCTTGGAGCATCGGCACTTGGAGTAGCCGGACTTGCAGTATTGCCAGGAATGACAAGTTTTGCAATGCCAGCTGCTGAAAAGGAAATCACATTAGGATTTATCGGATTAGGTCAACAGGCCAACTTCCTGCTCAACGGATTCCTTGAAATACCTGGAGTTAACGTAGTTGCAGGAGTTGATGTCTATGGTATCAAACGTAAAAGATTCCAAAAAAAGGTAGACGCCTTTAATGCAAAAAAAGGCAAAACGCTTAAAGTTGAAACTTACGAAAAATATGACGAGTTACTGAAACGGAAAGACATCAATGCAGTTGTGATTGCTGTTCCCGATCATTCACATGCTTACATTGCCATTGCTGCATTAAAGGCCGGTAAAGATGTATATCTTGAAAAACCAATGACTTTCACGATTAAAGAAGGACAGGAATTGAAGAAAGTTGTTCGCGAAACAGGCCGTATCTTCGGTCTTGGAAGCCAGCAGCGCTCCGATCCAAACTTCCAGCATGCGGTTAAACTTGTACAATCAGGCGCTCTCGGAAAAATCACTGACGTGAAAGCCTATGTCGGAGCTCCGCCAAAACCTTATGACCTTCCGGAAGAACCAATTCCCGCAGATCTGAACTGGGACCTTTGGTTAGGACCACTACCTGCAACAATTCATTATAATAAAGAATTAGATCCAATCATTTCGCTTGATCCCGAAGTTAATGAGAAAATATGGGGCGCATGGCGTTGGTATAAAGAGATGGGCGGAGGTTTTACAACTGACTGGGGCGCTCATATGTTCGACATTGCACAATGGGGACTTGGCATGGACAAAAACGGTCCTGTTGAAATCTCTCCGATTGGTGACGGCTCGGAATATATGTCATTCAAATATGCCAATGGCGTTGTGATGACATCCGAACCATTCGACGAAAAGAAAACTAAAGGTGTTAAATTCATCGGTGAAAAGGGATGGATTGAAGTTTCACGCGGTTATTTCAAAGGTTCAGATCCTAAATATGATTCAAAGGAAAAGGTAACAAGCGACGGACCTTATGAAACAAAAATTCCTCACCAGATTAATTTCATTGAAGCTGTAAGAGCACATAAAGATCCTGCAGTTCCTGTCGAAATAGGACATAGCAGTTGCTGTGTTTGTAACCTGGGTAATATTGCCTGCGATCTTAAGCGTACAATCAAATGGGATCCCAAAACAGAGACATTTATTGACGATACAGATGGTGCTGCAACTAAAAAAATGCATTACGAATACCGTGCAGGCTGGAAACTGGTTTAGTTCCGTACCAACCCAAAATAAAAAAAGAGGATATCTCAATTGCTGAGATATCCTCTTTTTTTACTCTATGACGTTTGGTGTGGATAGGTGACTTTTATTTTATCTATTAAAGATCTATTTGTAATTACTTACCAGATCTTTGCACGTTGCGCCTCATCGAGGTACATCGGTTGCCCGGGCTTAACATCGAAAGCAGCATAAAACTCAGGAATGTTACGTAAAGGCCCTATTACACGCAGATGGCCTAGTGAATGCGGGTCTTCTTTGGTGCGGCGAAGGATTTCCTTATCACGGATGTTCTGTGCCCAAACATGTGCATAAGCTAAATAGAAGCGTTGATCTGGCGTAAAACCATCGATCTTATTGGTCTCTTTGTTTGCCAGTTTAAAAGCATTGTAGGAGACATTTAAACCACCAAAATCGGCAATATTTTCGCCTAAACTTAATTTACCATCAGCATGAACTGAATCAATTACAACGAAACTGCTAAACTGATCGGCAAGAACTTTCGTTCTTTCGTCGAAAAGTTTTGAATCTTCGGGAGTCCACCAATCGGTTAGATTGCCAACTTTATCATATTTACGACCTTCGTCATCGAAACCGTGTGTCATCTCGTGACCGATTACAACACCAATAGCGCCATAATTTACTGCGTCGTCGCCTTTAAGGAAGAAGAAAGGTGGCTGAAGTATTGCAGCAGGAAACACAATTTCGTTCAAATCGGGAGCATAATAAGCATTCACTGTTTGCGGGGACATAAACCATTGAGTTTTGTCGACAGGTTTATTGATCTTCGAATAATTAAATGCTGTTTCAAATTTGTTCGAGCGAATCACATTCTCAACATATGAATCATCGGTAATATCAAGTGCCGAATAGTCGCGCCATTTATCAGGATACCCGATCTTTACATTGATGGCATTCAACTTTTCGATTGCTTTTAACTTGGTGTCAGCGCCCATCCATTCGAGATTTTTAATCCTTTCGCCAAGAGAGATGCGCAGATTCTCAACTAATTTAAGCATCCGTTCTTTCGCTTCAGCCGGGAAATATTTGGCAACATACAGTTGACCAATTGCTTCGCTCAGCGCATCACTTGTAACTCCAAGAACGCGTTTCCAGCGAGGGCGCATTTGTTCGGTTCCAGACATTGCCCTGCCAAAGAAATCGAATTTAGCATTCACAAAATCATCTGAAAGATAAGAAGCAGTTCCATTAATAAGGTTCCAGCGCAGGTAAACTTTCCAATCTTCAACCGGAACCTCTTTAATCATCTTGCTCACTTCGGTAATGAAGAGCGGTTGATTCAAATTAATCTCTCCGGGATCGCCAACACCTTGTGAAACGAAATAACGGTTCCAGTTAAATGCAGGTGAAAGTTCAATCAATCCCTTTGTTGTTGTTTTATTGTAAGTTTTGTTTGGATCGCGCTGCTCAAGACGAGTCATCGAGGCTTTAGCCAGGCGTGTTTCCATCGCTATAATGGTTTGAGTATTTTTCTTCGCCGTTGCTTCGTCATCACCAAGCAGTTTGAACAGCTTTTCGGCGTAGATTGCATACTTTGCCCTTAAGTCTTTCGAACGATCATCATCATTGACGTAATAATCGCGGTCGGGCATTCCGAGTCCGGCCTGTGTCAACTGAGCAATCACCATCGAACTGTTCTTAGAGTCAGACGAACCGTAAAATCCGAATAACGGAGAGAAGCCATAAGTGTGAAACTTAGCAATTCCGATCTCTACATCGTCCATCGTTGCCAGCTTATCGATCTCCTGAAAGTAAGGAGCCAAAGGTTTGATGCCCTGCTGACTAATCTTAACAGTATCCATTCCAAGATTGAAAAGTGTTGCTGTCTTATCAGCAATCGACCCCTTCTCATTCTTCTTCGAAGCGGTCTCTTTCACTAATTCATTCAATTGTTTTTCGGCTACTTCGGATAACTTGTCAAACGAACCAAAGCGGGCACGATCGGCAGGTAAAGGATTGAGCTTTTTCCAACCATTATTGGCATAAGCATCAAAATCGACACCCGGATTAACAGTAGTGTCCATATCGGCCAGACTGATTGCGGGTTCTACCTGCGGTTTCTGCTCATTTGTTCCGCAGTTAATAAACGTTCCTGTTATCATTATACACAAGAAAAGTGAAATTAATAGTGATTTATCTCTCATAGATTCAAAGTATTTACAATGCTCAAAAATATTCATTTTTGTTGAACGAATGTCAAAAGTAGAATGTTTTTGATACATGGGCAAATTTTTAGTTGGCAATGCATCAAAAACGAGTAAAAATTGAAGTTACCCCCTACCAAATTATATCATTTACAATAGCTCAAAATGATAGATGATAAATTTATTTGCATAGAAATGAGTAGATTTGTCATTCACCACAATTTTAAAAACAAGCAGATGGAAACGTTTATCAGTGACTTATCGAACAACAAATTTCCGATTTCGGACAGAATATCGGGCAAAATGGTCCGACTATCGATTCTGAATCTGATCCAAAAAGAGAACCCGAAATTCACAGCAAATAATTCGTTAGCGATCAGCGAACTAAACGCTTATCGTGAAAAATATATTGAGGAGTTTTTTGTCAATCAATTAGGAGAACTGTCAACTTCGGATAAAACCGTACTTGATGCATTGAAAGATAACACCACTTTAACAGACAAATTAGATGGTGAAGAAATTCAGGACATGACGTTCGGTCAGCGAATTGCTGATAAAGTTGCTGATTTTGGAGGTAGCTGGACATTTATTATCTCATTTGGTCTGTTTCTTTTAATCTGGATTTGCTTAAATATTTTCTGGCTTGCAAACAAAGGTTTTGATCCTTACCCTTTTATACTTTTGAATTTAATATTATCGAGTTTGGCAGCCATCCAAGCGCCTGTCATCATGATGAGCCAAAACAGGCAGGAAGATAAGGACAGAGACAGGGCCAGAAGAGATTATATGGTAAACCTCAAATCGGAACTCGAAATACGGATGCTGCATGAGAAACTGGATCATTTAATTATCAACCAGCAACAAGAAGTGCTGGAAATCCATACCGTGCAGATTGAGATGATGAATGATATACTTAGAAGACTTGAAAAACAATGAAACTGTCAATATGAAATTTGAAATGTCGCAGGATGGCGAAAAGTTTAATACCGAATATTGAGGGAAAAAGTAAAAAGATAAAATAACCACAATCACTCTTCATTCATAATCTGCTAATATTCCTCACCGAACCGGAATTCGGCATCCCGATAGTTCCATTTCATAACATTAGCCATTAGCGGAATAAGGTATGCTGCTGATTTCTTTTGTCCGCGATAAGAAGGATGACCATCGGAACCAAGATCGGTAGTATTGTTTAGCAAACCATCGGGAATGCCCGCAAAATAAACCCTTGTATCCCCATGAATAAGGTTATAATCCTCAACAACTTCCTTAACTATTGAATAACAAGGTTCATTGGTCATAGGCCCGACAACGCAGAAAATGGGAATTTTACCGTAAACCCCGACGATTTTATCGATTAGTTGCTCATAATGACGTTTGAAAACCGCCTTGTCGGGATGTGGTAAAGTGGAATAATCGTTTGTGCCAAGGTTAATCACAACGGCATCGGGTCTCCATCGATTGAAATCCCACTTTTTGACAGAGTCGGTATCAAAAGTACGGCCAATGCGGGGAGGCATTGGGGCAGATTTGGCAGAGATCTTTGATTTATCACCATAATTACGGATGATTCCAAGGCCTGAGTGGGCAATCAGCGCATAGTCGGCACTGAAGGCACGCGCAGTAATTGAAGCATAAGATAAATAGCTGTTTTCGGTTTCGGGTTTAAAGTGTTCGCTTCCTGATAAACCCTCGGTTCCGTATCCACAAGTAATCGAATTACCAATAAACTCAATCTTCCGGCTGTTTTTAACAGTTGTCGGAAAGATTTTCGCGCCCGGCGCAATAGCGATACCATAAAAACAAGCCATACCCATATCGGCTTCAGTCCGTTTGGTAATCAACAATTCATGTGCTCCTTTGCCCGACAATCCATTGACGACAAATATTGAATCAGACACGGGATGAATAATTTTGGCAGGCAAATCATCTACAAAAACATTAAAATAGTCGCGGGTTCCACCCTTTAGTCTAATTTCAAGTGTATTTCCAGTGAAGGCACAACGCAAATAAACCCCGGGCCAATCAAATCGTACAGCTTTCGGATCCGATCGGTCGGTACGCCCGAAGTAACTGAATGCAGAGTTACCAGCATCAATCGATTGAACACGTGATTGTGCCACCCCGGTCATTAAAACAACACTCCACAAAAGAATCAGAAATACACTTTTTTTCAACATTTTGCACTAACTTTAATACCTGTTATTCCACGATTCAGCAAAGTAATATAAGATTCTGCAATTAAAAGATCAACCGTTGAATCATTCAATCGTGGAACGGCTGGAAAGTATTTTAAATAATCGAATCAGGCTATTTTCTATCCGATTTAGCCTTAATTTTGAACGGTATTATAGACCTCTTAAAATTTCCCGTACGTCTCTGACAAAATATAAATATCTTGTCCTACTTTTAAATCTTTTTTATGCGAAATTTACTGACACAAACCTTTTTATGGACAAAAAAATGGACGAAGGGCCCCTATGGCCTTCTCGCCGTCTTCATGTCTTTGTTTCTTGATGCGTCAGTATTTCCACTTCCGACGACTGTCGTTTTCATAACAGTCTCACTGATTCATCCCTCAAGATCATATTACAATGCATTGGTGGCGGTAACAGGTATGGCTTTAGGCGCGATAGCTGGTTATATGATTGGCCACTTTTTATGGCTTCTTCCAGACGGAAGCTATACTCAATTTGCTCATTATTTATTCAATCACATTCCGGGTTTCACAGAGGTAAATTACCTGAATGTCCAAAATCTCTATATCAAATGGAGTTATATTATTCTACTATTTTCTGTGATATTACCTCTCCCGTACCAGGTTCTTTCGATTACGGCGGGAGCTTTCGGATTTAATATCTTTACCTTTATACTCTTAACGTTTGTTTTTCAGGGACTGAGGTTCTTCTTTCTTGCATGGCTAATTGTCAGGTATGGCGAAAGGGTGAGCGCCATTTTTCAGAAGAACCTGAAAGTCATTGCACTGATTACGGTGATAATTCTCTTTATCATCATTATTGCAACAAAAATCGGCTCATAGTACCGTTCATTTTCACGACATTTTTCTTCTTATTTGACCATTCACCAATTTCTTCTAATTTTGCCCAATATTTGAACCATGATCAGATCGAAAGGGATATTTCAGCGTACCGAGCTATTATTCGGGAAAAAGAAAATGGAGGAGATTGCCGATAAAAAGGTGATTATCTTTGGAATTGGAGGCGTTGGTAGCTGGTGTGCCGAAAGTCTGATCCGTTCCGGCATCCATTTTCTCACGATCGTCGATTCCGACCGGATTTGCATTACCAATATCAACCGACAACTTCACGCTACCATGCAGACTGTTGGCGAAGTCAAAACCGACGCATTGAAGAAACGGTTGCTCGAAATCAATCCCAATGCCGAAATCACTGATATTCAGAAGATCTATAATGCAGCGAACCATGATCAGTTTAACCTCGATTCGTACGACTACATTATCGATGCAATAGACAGCCTGGGAAGTAAAGTTCACCTGATAAGGGAGGCGACAAAGACAAAAGCGGTCTTTTTTTCGTCAATGGGAGCATCGCTAAAACTTGATCCAACGCAAATCAGGGTCGCTGAATTCTGGAAGGTACAGGGTTGCCCACTGGGATCGAAAATCAGAAAATACATTCGCAAAGGGGAACTCCCGGCTAAACCATTTATGTGTATTTACAGTGAAGAGTTACTCGAAAACCGGGGATCAGGATCGTCTTGCGGAACGGATAAATGCCTTTGTCCTAAAATGAAAAGCGGAGTCGGCGATCCCGAATTGGATGATCATGAATGGTGCAGCCAGAAAGCAGTTATCAACGGAACAGTTGCGCATATTACTGCTATTTATGGCTTTACACTCGCGGGATTGGTAATTCAGGATATTTATAAACAATAGAAGCTGTCGAAGATATAAGTGCCGGAAATGACATAATGTCGTATTTATAAAAGTGGGAGAAAGGGTTATTAATGTCATTAAAATAGTCATTGAAAAGGTCATTATTGGCTTCGCCGTCATTAAAAAGGTCATTAGTCATTAAAAATCTTCGTTTAAGGATCCGATGTTGATACAGGACCTGATACCAGACTTGATATGAACCAAACATAGAGAAGGAAAATGGGATGATGGGGCGATGGGGTGCAAGGGCGATAAGGCGAGTTTGGGGCGATAAGAAGGGGCGCAAGGGAGATAATTATCTAAATATCTGAGTCCACTCCGAAAAGTAAGAAGGTCAGAAAATAGTCAAGAAAGGACTGAATCTAAAGCTGTGGGTGGAACTCACGGAAGAATAAAAGATGAATACGCGACCCTGAAATGATTGAATATTAATGCAATAAAAGTTCAACCCCTTCGGGGCTGTAATCTTTATTTCATTTCTTTTCCACCGGTT
>JAATGF010000136.1 GCA_015654795.1 Bacteroidales bacterium | reverse complement strand
TTGTCGGATTGTCAAAGACCGTTTGCGTTGCCACAAGTTTGGGTTCGATGACCTGATCATGGAACTTGCCTGTGGGTTACACAATTTTAGAATCACACTGAAAAATAACACCTTATAAAATTAATCTATATAAAGTCTAATGAACATATCCGACCTTTAATCAATAAACGTTCAAAACAGCTTTCGGGTGGAGAAAAGAGGTTTGTTGAAATCTTTTTGCTGATCTATTCAAAGGCAAAATATATTCTTATTGATGAGCCTTTTAACGGAATTGATCCTATTTTAAAAGACGATATAAAAAATTTAATAATAGCACATTCCGCGACGAAAGGATTTATTATTACTGACCATGATTACAGAAATATTCTGGATATTGCAACAAAGATTATATTGCTTCATGATGGTGGCACAAAGGCAATAACAAAAGAAGAGGATCTTAAATATTGGGGTTATATTCCGGAAAGTCAGTGATAGTTGTCAATTGTTTGTAATGATATTGCGATTATTCTGTTTATTAAAAAATATTTTGAGTATGAGTTAGAAACTCAAAACACTTAAGAATATTTGCAATTCATTGTTTTAAAACCTAATTTTGAGGATAAATAGCAAGATATTCCATTATTGTCAAGGTTACAGATAATCAATTGCATAAACTTCTGAAACGAAAGTATGGGAGTTATTTGAACAAGAATAAATAACTAAAAGTTATGAAAAGAATTTTGCATTTCAATTTGTTAATTGTGTTGGTTATTACGTTCTGTTCCTGTGCCGACGTAATACACAAAGACGGCGATTGGGACGATAACATTAAACTATCTGTCAGGGCTGTTGAGTTTAGTGCGTTATCTGACTCTGTTACAATTACAACAGGTGGTAGTTCGTGGTGGATTAATGATGTATCTGTTAATAATGACTGGTTTTATGATTTTAAGGGTATTAGCTTTGAGGCGGATCGCTATGTAATTAAACAAGATTGCTTTATCGTTGAGCATCGTGATAAAAATACACTGTTTATTAAAGTGGAAGCAAACCCATTAAATGTTCAGCGGGTTATTACTGTCGGACTTGAAGCCGGTGATTACTTTGACCGGGTAAGAATTACTCAGAAACCGAAGTAATGAATACAATATCTGATGATTCACATTAGTTAATAATGCGAATTCAAAATGTGAAATAGATAAGAATTTCAAATCCAAATAATCATTATCTTTGGCTTAAAATGAAGGTTCTTCAATTTTATTGCGGACTATTTATCGTGTCATTTAGGGGCCTTTACCGAGACAGTCGATCATAAATCGCAGGATGACTATAATTAAAGTAGTTAACTGGTAATTAATACCTTAAAGATACTGGTTTCTGCGGTCTTAAACTAATAAATAATCAACTATTTTGCTGTTATTCAAATAAATAACTAAGTTCTAAACGAAGTATTGATAAAAATAATAAACATGAAACTTCCTTTCAGAACCTGCCCGCTCTTTTTGTTTTCGATATTTAGCATGTTTCTGTTGATATCATGCGAAAAGATGATCTTGAAATCCGAGAGCCGCAAACCGCCATTACCAACGATACACATGTCAAGACTTGCAACGGTTCTTGATTCACTCAGGTACAAATTGGATCTTCCCGCTCTTGCCGGGGCCATTATAACTGACAGTGAAATTATAGATGCTCAGGCAGTTGGTTGTCGTCGATACGCTGGTAAGATGAACGTCACTAACAACGATCAGTTTAATCTTGGATCGAATACCAAAGCAATCACAGCTGTATTGATTGGTATACTGATTGACGAAGGCTTGCTGGATTGGGAAACCACGCTTTTGGAGATTTTTCCTGAATATGCGGGCACTATGAATGTTGAATACAAGAATGTTACGATTCTAAATCTGCTGTCGCACAGTTCAGGTTTCAGACGTGATCCGACACCTACATTTAATAACGGGACACCTCGGGATCAACGAGGTGAGATGGTTCAATGGGCACTCAAACAACCTCCGGTAATTGATCGCGGTAAATATCTTTATAGTAATCTTGGATATAACACGCTGGGCGCAATCGCTGAAAAATTAACCAATCGTCAGTTTGAAGAATTACTTATCGCTAAAGTATTGCAGCCGCTTGGCATTACCACAGCAGGCTTTGGTCCGATGGGCACAGCTGGAATGGAAGATCAGCCGCTGCAACACACAAATGGCAGGGCTCCAATTGAACCGATAATGGATTCTGATCTGGCCCCAATTTATAGTCCTTCGGGTAGGTTGCATATGTCGATTGGTGACTGGGCAAAATATATTCAATGGGTCCTTATTGCTGAGACTGGTCATCAAACTCTGGTGAGTACACAAACAGCAACCGTTCTTACAACTTCGTTGGTTTTGGGTGATGACGGAACCTATCATTATGCCTGTGGCTGGATGATATTTAACACTGACTGGGCGGGAGGAAAAACTATCGGGCATAACGGCAGCAATGGATATAACTATTCGGACGCAGCAATCGCTCCTCTTCGTCACTTTGCAATCATTGCGGCAACAAATATGGGGCCGGGTGACATGGCAAATCCGATTGATCCTGTTGCCTCACGTCTTATTCAACTCTATTTGACTAAGCGATAAACTTCACCAACTCATGAAAAAATCAGTACTCTTTCTTTGCGTTCTGTTTCCTCTTTCTGCTTTTTGCCAGAACGGGCAATCGGCGGAACCACAACAAAAAGAACCTGTTCATTCACTCGGTTTTAGTATCGGGGTTAATGATTTCCATTTTCGGGATGAATATCTCTCTCCGCATATCTTTTCAAAAGCGATGTTTTCTTCGCGATTATCTTATCAGTTACAGGCGAAGCAGTACCTTCACTCTATTGATTTATCTTACAGCTGCGGACATCCCAACTCTGCAATTCAACCACGAAATGTGTCGGAGAATATCGGTTCTATCTCTTATGCTATTTCACGAATAATTGATGTGGAGCATATTGCCGGAAATCCGTTGAAGTTATCGGTTGGTGCAGGAGTCTCGACATTCGTTGTCAGTACCGATTTCGATGCCGAAGATAAAAGGTATTCTTATGTATGGAATGAGCAGTCGTGGTATTGTTCAAACTCACTGAACCTTCATCTTAATGGTGATTATCAGCTCTCAAACAAAACGAGTCTCTGCATGCAATTCACATTGCCCGTATTTCTGCTTGTCTCCCGACCTGAGATCGGACACAATTGGAACGCTGAAAATATGAAGGTTATTGATAACTTTTTAAATGTTGAAGTTCAGGGAAAGCCGGAGTTTTTCTGGGATAATGTAGTATTGGCTGGTGAATTGGTTTATAAACAACAACTTGGTGATCATTATAATCTCAGGTTAAACTATGCATTCAACTATATTGCATCGGACAGACCACTTTCCTTGCAGATGTATATGAACCGTTTCCTTATGGGATTTGAATTTTTGTTTTGATTAATAAAATTCCATGTATCTTTAAACTAAAATCACGCGAATTGAACATGACGTTGAAAATAATTGTTAATCAAGCCACACAAAGGTTATATGATGATTTAGTTTGACATAGAAATCTTCATGCATAGTAATGTATATATAATCAGATTAGGCTCTTAAATATTTTAGAATAAATTAATAACTAAGTTTTAAACAAAGCATTGCAATGTAAGAGCGTATCGCCGAAGTATCTTGCCGAAACTGTCCAAAAAGGAGGCAATGATGTCTTTTACTATTTTAAAGACAATGGAGCGGCATACGTTAAAGGATATTTAAATATTAAAAACCAAATAGAAACAACATGGATAACAACGTAAGACTTCAAGACATTATTGACTCCAAAATTCTTAACGAAAGAAAGGTTTTCCTGTGGGGACAAATTGATGATGAATCGGCAAAGCACGTGATTGAGCGGCTCCTATACCTCGAAATGGTCGGCCCAAATAAAGAGATCCAGCTTATTATCAACAGTCCGGGCGGATATGTTACATCGGGATTTGCAATTTACGATACGATGAAAAGTATCTCCAGTCCCGTGTCGACAATTTGTTCAGGACTTGCAGCATCAATGGGTTCGATTATCTTATCGGCGGGAACAAAAGGAAGACGGTTTATTTTGCCACATGCAAGGGTTATGATTCACCAACCGAGTGGCGGAGCAAGCGGTGCTGCATCTGATATTGAAATCCAGATGGATGAAATTATAAAGACAAAACTGTTGGGCGCTGAGATTCTTGCAGCAAATTGCGGACGGTCGGTTGAAAATGTGATGAAAGACTTTAACCGGGATTACTGGATGTCGGCTGAAGAATCGGTAATGTATGGTATTGTTGACGGTAAAATTGAAAAATTAATTTAGAAGGGGCACTGATTTATTGTTGGAATTCGCAGACAGTAGTTTACAACGATAAAATTCTTTTCTGCCAATCAGTTAAGCGGGCAAATTGGAATTGTACTAAACAAATTCTGTTGGTTGCTGTTTTCTTTGCTGAGGAGATGAGCCTGATTTATTTGATCAGCATTCAATCCTTGAGTGAATAATTTAAATCGGTCATTCATGAAAAAGTTAGCATTTTTGATTATTACATTGGCTCTTTGGGGAGCCTGCCAACTAAATTCCAACAAGAATTTGAATTCTGCCAAAGGTATTGTATCCGACAAGGACAATGCCGGATTGAAACTTCCGGATGGTTTTTCTGCCCTTGTTTATGCGGACAACATCGGTCATGCGCGACATATGGCTATTAATTCAAACGGTGATGTGTATGTGTCGCTTAGCAATGTAAAAGACGGAGGCGGAATGGTTTGTCTTCGCGATTCCAATAAGGACGGCAGGGCTGATATTATTAAATACCACGGTATTTATGACGGAACAGGGATCAAAATTCGCAACGGGTATGTTTATTTTGGTGCCGATACAGTTATTGTACGTTATAAGCTAACAGAAGGAGAATTAGTTCCGTCGGAAACTCCCGAGGTAATTGCCGAAGGTTTTACTGCGCAAAGCCAGCATGCCACCAAACCGTTTACTTTCGATGAGGACGGATTTATGTATGTAACGGTGGGAGCACCATCGAATGCTTGCCAGGTTCAGGATCGTACCAAGGGTTCGCCGGGGATTGATCCTTGCCCGATTCTTGAGTTGCATGGCGGGATATGGCGGTTTCGGGCGGCTCTTTTGAACCAGGATCAGGCCAAAGAAGGCTATCGTTATGCAACCGGAATCAGAAATGCAGTAGCAATTACATGGAACAATGTTGAAAATAAGTTGTATGCCCTTCAGCATGGAAGGGATCAGCTTGGGCAGTTTTATCCTGATTTATATACTGACGAACAAAGTGCAAAACTTCCGGCTGAAGAATTTTTGTCGGTCAACGACGGATCAGATTTTGGCTGGCCCTACTGTTATTACGATCCGGTACAAAAAAAGAAGGTTCTGGCGCCTGAGTATGGTGGCGATGGCATAAAAGCAGGTCGATGTTCGAATGCCGAAAATCCAATTATGGCATTTCCCGCTCATACTGCCCCCAATGATTTGTTGTTTTACACGGGAAGTATGTTCCCTGAGCGATACCGGAATGGTGCTTTCATTGCCTTTCATGGTTCGTGGAACCGCAACCCACTGCCACAGGAGGGGTATTACGTGGCATTCGTTCCTTTTAAAGGAGGTGTTCCTTCGGGGGACTGGGAAATATTTGCGAATGGTTTTGCAGGGGTAGGGGAAGTGAAAAGTCCGGCTGATGCCAAACACAGACCGTGTGGTTTGGCTCAGGCTCCCGATGGTTCACTGTTTGTTTCGGACGATGCAAATGGGCGCATTTACAGAATCGCCTACAATGGACAATAATTTATTAGTAAATCCTTTGCGTCCCTTGTGTTTTTTTATCTTTTTAGACAACATCGTTCAAACCATCAAATCATTTTATGAAGAGGATCTTTAATCAGGTAATATTTAGTGCGTTATTGGGTATGTTTTTTATTTCGTGCCAAAGTAGTGGTGAAAAAAAGAAAACAGGCACCGTAAATTCGGACCAACCGGCAGCAGAAACCGCCAATAACCAGCCTGTGCAGGCTGCTGAAAAGGTGCATCAGGAGAATGCTGTTTATAAAAAATATTGCCTTGTTTGTCATCAGGCTGACGGATCAGGTGTTCCGGGAATGTATCCGCCATTAGGAAAGGGAAGCTGGACAGGCAAAGATCCCAAAGAATTGGTTCTCATTCTGACGAACGGCCTCAAAGGTAAAGTAGAAGTTAACGGTGAATTTTATAATAGTGAAATGCCTGCCCAGCCACAATTAACTGACGAGGAGATTGCGGATGTACTTTCATATATCCGGTCAAATTTTGGAAATAGTTTTGATCCGATTGATGTAGAATTGGTTAAAAAGATCAGAGGCGGGAAATAAGGGGTAAAAGTTAAAGCAAAAAGGGGATCAGGACAAATTCCTCACCTTGAAGGTTGTTTTAGTTTTTTTGGCTAAAAGGTTAAAACAAAAATATTGGCGATCCCCCTCGTTTGCAACCTGCTCTTTATACATTTCTGTTTGATATATTCCGTATCCAAAATAATCTTGATCGCCTTTTCTTTAAACTTATTTTTCAGGGCTATCTCTATCCCTTTGCGTGAACCTTTTACTACCTGGAAAAACCTTATTTTCTGAATCTCTTTAACCTTAATAGAGCAGAAGTTATCCTTCTCAATCCCTAACCTTATTTCATGTTGTTTAATAAGGCTTGGTTTTTTGTTGATATCAGACTACCAAGGTTTTTTGAATAAAATAAAATTTTCACAAATATCTGTTATTCACCAACCTACCAATCTTGTCTTTCTCCGTATGAGATATGGTATTATAGAAAATATGAATATTATTAACCCGGGTTCGATATAAATTTGACTCTGAAATTTCAAAAAATAAAGAGGACGGTTCCAATTAAATATTGTCACTCCGGGCTACCCCTCGTTTGCAACGAGGGGTAAATTGTCCGTCGTTTGTAACGACAAGAACTAGTTACCCATAATAACGTACATTCTATTTTATGATTAATTGACACTGATTCAATCCTAAAAAGTTACTCCAAATCTTCCCTTTTTAAGCGCTTTTTAAGGTCCGTATTTCATTGGGGATTCATTAGGGTTTCATTCGGACCTTAAAAACAAGCGGGAATGGTCGGTTTTTGCTTAAAAAGTACCCACTGCCGCCCCATCTGCCTATTATAATCATAAATTATATATTTATCTTTCATGTGTTCGCTGAATGCCGGTTCTGCAACCTGTTTTATTAATGGCTTTTGTAGAAAGAGCTGAATATATTAATAATCCGGGAATGAAGTTTGCAAGGCTTATTTCGGCTCTTTTTTATTTCGAACTAAGATTAGTATGATTATATTTTCTTAAGCATCCGGCACAAATAATATGAAAAGCACAACACTAATTGTCGCCTTTTCTCCACATCGCTTTCTCCCTCTTCGTGACTCGCCCTTTCTCCCTTTCGCCTTTTCTCCCCATCGCCAATCGACTGTTTATAGGTTAGCTCTTTCGCGGCCTCTCATGGCCTCTGGCGGCATCTCAGTTTAAATTGATCTGAATTATCCCAATACTCATTACCTTTATCTATCGATAAAGGTGCTCCACTTCCTTCACACCAACTTCGGACCTTTTTCGGGTTTCTGTTGCCAAGTTACATAATTAACATAATCGGGATTAATCTTTCAGATCAGGATCATCCACTTCCATTTTTGCCTCTTTATCAAAATCTTCATCGTCATAAATTTCGACAATTGGTTCGATGAAATCCTTACTTGCGAGCCGCTTATCGAGTGTTAACAATAATGAAGGGAGAACCATTATATTGAAAAACATAGCAATCAACAGGGTCGTGGAGATTAAGATACCTAAAGCCTGTGTGCCGCCAAAGCCTGAGACGATAAATACACTGAATCCAAGCACAAGGACAATACTTGTATAAATCATACTAAATCCGGCTTCATGTAATGCACTGATCGCTGACTGTTTGATGGCGCCGTTTGTCACCCTCAGTTCATGCCGGTATCGTGAAAGGTATTGGATCGCGTTGTCGACAGATATGCCAAGTGCAATACTGAAAACAATAATCGTTGACGGTTTGATCGGTATTCCGGTAAAACCCATGATTGCAGCAGTAATCAGCAATGGAATAATATTGGGAATCATCGAAACAAGGATCATTCTGAAAGAGGAGAAAAGCAATGCCATGAGCAGCGAAATCATCACTATTGCAATTAAAACACTGTCGAAAAGATTATGGATAAGGAAGTTGGTTCCTCGTGCATAAACAATACTATTACCTGTGACAACTACGTTATACTTTTTCGGACTGAAAATGCTGTCAATCTGCGGATGAACTTTAGCCATTAATGAATCCATATGCAATGTGCCAATATCGGCCATCTGAAAGCTTACGCGTGTGTATCTTTTGGTGCTGTCAAGAAACGAGTAGAGCAGGTTATTGTTCTTTTCTCTTTGATTCTTAGGCAGATATCCCATTATAAATCCCTTCTCAATATTGTTGGGCATCGTATACATCGAAGAATCGCCTCCAAAATAAGCTTGTTTTGAGAACTTAAATAGTTCTGCGACCGAAAGCGGTTTCGAGAACTCGGGATAGGTATTGATCATTTTCTGGAGTTCATTGATCTTGTCAATTGTTGTTCCGGCAAGAACTCCGTTTTTCTTTTTCGTGTCAATCGAGATTTCGAAAGGCATAACTCCTCCAAAGTTGTTCTCGAAGAATTTAAGATCGAGATATATAGGATCGTTCTTCTGAAAATCGTCTACTATTTTACCCGATGTTTTCATCATACTGATTCCCCAGAATCCGATCATTAACAGGATACATGCTATTCCATAAATAAGATTTCTGCGGTAGCTGATCAGATAGATAATCTTGTTGATGATTGTCCCAAAGAAAACACTGTCGAGATGTTTAAGATGTTTGTCTGTTGGCGGATTTATAAAAGTAAAAATGATAGGCAACAATATGATGCAGAGCAAATATTCGAGCATGATATTGAGCGCCGTGACAATGCCAAACTCTCTGAGCATCTGGTTGGGGATTAGGATAAACGCGGCAAATCCGAGCGCTGTTGCGGCATTTGTCATAAGCGAAGCAAAACCAATGCGTTGAACAACCCTGATGAGTGCCTTTATTTTATTTCCATGACTTCGGTATTCCCAGTGATATTTGTTAAGGATGTAGATGCAATTCTCGATAGCAATAATTATAATCAAAGACGGAATTACGCCTGTCAGAACTGTGATTTTAAAATTAAACAGCACGGTTGTTCCCAAAACCCAGACAATACTGATTGCCACGATCAGCAAAGAACTTAGAACAACCTTCATTGACTTGAAGAACAGAAACATAATAAGCGCAGCTATCGCGATACTCATCATGACGAAAATGAAAAGCTCCTGTTTCACCTTTTGCATCGTGATGGTGCGGATATAGGGCATCCCTGAATAGTGGATCTCTGCTTTGCTCTGATTCTGATAAGCTGTTGCTGCTTCTACAATATTGGCTACCAGTGCGATTCTTGTTCTGTCGTTTAATTTCTTTTTATCGAGAGTTATTGCCATTAGCGCGGCATTTGTTCTTGGATTGTATAACATTCCCTCGTAAAACTTCAGACCAAGGATCGTATTTTTAAGACTGTCAACTTCTTGTTGTGTTGAAGAGCGCTGTTTGACAAGTGGAAGATAATCGAATTGATGAGTCGCTTCGTTCTTAACAAGATTGATTCCGCGCGTCATACTTACGACCTCCTGAACCCCATTAATCGCACGAATCGAATCCCCAAGATCATACCATGCCGTAAACTGGTCAAGCTTGAATATATCGGGATTTTTAATTCCGATCATCAGCACATTGCCATCCTCGCCATACTGCGCCTTAAACTTTTGATAATCAATCATTGCGCTGTCTTTAGACGAGAGCAGCGATGAATTGTCGTACGAAAGTTTAACGCTTTGAGCTTCAAAAGCCATGTAGGCTGTAAAAACCGAAATCAGAATGATTAGTAAGATTCTGTTTCTAAGTATAATGCGGGAGAATTTCGTGAACATTTTTTAAATATAAATACGTATTGGTTTATATTTACAATGGACCATTCAGTTTAAGGAATCAAAAATAGTACAATAAAAAATTTTAGCAAATATCATTGAACAGAAAATTCGTTCACCGTAAGACCTTACAAATCTGACAATGAAATAATTTAAAGATTGAATGTGCTCAAAAAGTCGAAAAAACAAAAATGCAGCCAAGGCATAGGTGCACCAAAAAACTACAGCGCGATAAATGCCTGTAATGTAGAAGAAATGAAACCTTTAAATTTTGAATTTCGGTGTGAAAACAGACTTTTCACACCGAACTTGAAACAAACAGCCCGGATGAGTTTGCTCCATATTTCCCTCGTACTTGCTCTATGCCTGCTCTATATCCGCTCTATGTTTGCTCTATATTTGGGTCCGTATCGAGTCTGTATCAGCGTCAGATCCTCACACGAAGATTTTTAATGACCTTTTCAATGACGTCTTTATGACCAATGACGTGAAACAATGACGGCGAAGCCAATGACCTTTTTAATGACTTTCCAATGACAGCGAATCCAATGACTTTTTTTAATGACCTTTCAATGACGTCTTTATGACCAATGACGTGAAACAATGACAGCGAAGCCAATGACCTTTTGATTTTAATTGTATTTCTACTTTACTTCAATTGTATTTCCTGTTAATTGGATCGTTTTTACCACCGAATTTTTACCGGGAACCGAACCGCCAACGGCAATTTCATAGTTTCCGGCTTCTACCATTTGGATTGCATCACTCGTTGTTACTGAGAAATCTTCCGGTTTAAGGGTAAAAGTGACTGTTTTCTGTTCTCCTTTTTTCAGGTTAATCCGCTGAAAGCCTTTCAGAGCAACAATAGGCACTTCCGATTTGGCTGTTTTATTCGAAACATAAATCTGAACAACCTCTTCGCCATCAACTTTTCCCGAGTTTTTTACATCAACAGTAACGCTGACAGGTGATGCCGTTGCAGAAGTTTCATTGATGAGCAAATTGCTGTATTCGTATGTGGTATAGCTTAATCCATAACCGAACGGATAGAGTGGCGTCCCTTTGAAATGACGATAAGTGCGCCCCTGCATATCATAGTTTGAGAAATCGGGAATATCTTTCTCCGATTTGTAGAATGTGACAGGAAGTCTGCCTGAAGGATTAAATTCACCAAATAACAATCTCACAAGTGCAGTACCTGCTGCCTCGCCGGGATAGAATGCCTGAACAATAGCGGGAAGATTTGCGTCTTCCCAGTTCATTGCCACGGCGCTTCCGCTGAAATTGACAAAAACAACCGGTTTCCCTGTCTTATAAAGATCTTTCAACAAATCTTCCTGTATTTTGGGGAGATTAATGTGAGTGCGGTCACCATGCGAAAAACCATCGATCACCAAAGGCATCTCTTCACCTTCGAGTTCTGCAGAAATACCTCCGCAAAATATAACGACATCAGCTTCTGCTGCAGCCGCAAGTGCTTCTTTATGATAGTCGCGAGAAATATCTGTCCACGAGAGTGTTGCAGTAGGGTCGATACTGTTTGCATATGAAGATGCAGAGATAACAAGCTCAGCAATAATCTCATATCGTTTGCCTTTTTCAAGCGCTACACCTTTCGAATCAGTAACCTTGTTATCAATCTTAAGCTTTACATTTCCGCCAAACTGGTAAGTTGCTGATTTTTTTGGAATCAACACACCGCTCCATCGAACCGAGAAACTATCTTCAATCAAATTATTTAAAGGCGACTTCTTCCAGTAGAAATCAATTTTAGGATCTGTCTGAACAAGTTTGGGAGTTCCTTCGAATTTTATATTCGTAAAATATTCAGCTTTTAACCCTGCTTTAAGTTTTCCGTTCTCATTATGAAAAAGGTTTGCAGCATCCACAATTTCAGGGTCGGTATAAACTCCCGGAACGATCGGACAACCAAGTGTGTATTGAACATTTTGCGCACCAAGTTTTTCACGTAATGCTTTCAGCGGAGTTGTCGGACGAATAGGATCACCGTTGTAATTGCCAATCAGAATTGCAAAATTGTTGGCGTTTGGTCCGATAAGCGCAATCTTCTTTGCGTTTTTAAGTGGAAGGATACCGTTGTTTTTTAACAGAACCAGCGATTTTTCGGCAGCCTCCTGCGAAAGTTTCAAATGTTTCTCGGAACCTACAACCGAGAATGGAATTTTTGAATATGCCACCTGATCATCAGGATCAAACATTCCAAGCATAAATCGGGCCCTGAACAATCTCTTCACGGAAGTATTGATATCACTTTCGTTAATAATCCCCACACGAAGTGCAGAATCGAGGTTATTGACAAGGAAAGTGCGGCTTTGTTCGCAGTTAAGATCTGTTCCTGTTGATAACGACCATCCCCATGCTTTTGTCGAATTGGGAGTTGTATGATGCCCCTGTTTAGTAAAGAAGTCAGATATTGCTCCGCAGTCGGATACAACATATCCGTTAAATCCGAAACGGTTACGCAAGATATTACTCAACAAAATATCGTTCCCGCAACATGGTTTGTCGCGGAAACGGTTGTAGGCACACATTACCGACTGAACATTAGCATCTCTTACAACTGCCTTAAATGCAGGAAGATAAGTATCGTACAAGTCGCGGTCGTTTACATAGATATTATCGGTGTGACGTGTAAATTCAGGTCCGCTATGAACAGCATAATGCTTGGCAGTTGCAACCGTCTTCAAATACTTGGGATCGTTGCCCTGAAGCCCCTTGATGAAATTTACAGCCATACGTCCTGTCAGAAAGGGATCTTCGCCATAAGTTTCCTGCCCGCGTCCCCAACGCGGATCTCTGAAAATATTAATATTCGGAGTCCAGAAAGTAAGTCCCGTATAAATACTCCGGATATTATTTGCGACATAATAATGATGTTTTGCACGCGCTTCATCGCTGATTGCATCAGCCACACGAAACATGAGATCCTGATCAAAAGTGGCTGAAAGTCCTATTGCCTGTGGAAAAACAGTTGCCTTACCCGCCCTTGCAACGCCATGTAAACACTCATTCCACCAATCGTAAGCAGGTACTCCAAGGCGATCTATGGCTTCAGCGTGATTGAAAAGCTGGGTCACTTTTTCATGTATTGTCATCCTCGATATGAGGTCTTCAACCCTGTCATCAACCGATAATTGAGTGTTTTGATACGGCAATTTGCCATTGTTTTGACCAACTGCGATACCGCTAAGCAACAAGATGGCTAATCCTGCTGCAAGGGAAAATCTAAATCTCATTTTAGTTAAAATTTTGGTTTTTAATATTTGTGCAATATATCAATAATATTCAAAATATCAGAAGAGTGCTAGCCATTTATTACATCCTGAAATTTGTAATTGATAAAATTAAATTCTATATTTGATATTCATATCTCCGTATTTCGCGTTTAGTTCTTAATGTAAAACATTTACATGGTATTTAAAATGAATGGATTGAAGCATGAGCTGTAATTCGATAGTGGTTTTGTTTGAGCTTGATTGTTGAGGGATATGTTCTATTATAAATTGCCCTCAAAGAGAAGTCTTTGTATTTTAGATTGTGATAAATGAATAATTACAACCGATATGAAAAATAAGATTATTCCGAACGAAACCTTGACATCTTGTGTTTTAAATACGACTCACGATGCTATTATTGCGACTGACGAATATCAAAAGATAATACTCTTTAATCAGGGTGCCGAAAAACATTTTGGATACAATGCTGGCGAAGTCATAGGCAAATCAATAAACACTCTGTTGCCATCTTCCTTTGCAGAAGTTGATAATCAGCATTTAACTAATTTTTTAAAGGCAGATCAAACAACCCGCGAGTCGGATAAGGAAAGAAAATTATTCGGACGGCGTAAGGATGGCACTATCTTTCCGTGCGAAATAAGTATTTCGAAAACCGTTTACGGTGATCAGACCATCATGGTAACAGTTTGGCGTGACGTAAACAAACGAGAGCAAGAGATAGAAACATATCGGAAAAAGAACGAATATCTTGAGTATTTGGTTGACTACGCAAATGTTCCGATTATTGCCTGGGATATGCAATTTAAAATCATTCAGTTCAATAAAGCGTTTGAAGCTCTCTCCGGACAAAGTGAAAAGTATGCAATTGGTAAATCGCTCGAAATCCTTTTCCCTCTTGCATCCCGGAAGAATTCGATGGAACTTGTCAGGAAAACGCTCGATGGCGGGCATTTGGAGGCTTTTGAAATTAATATTCTTCATGTTAGTGGTTCTTTCCATACGCTTCTCTGGAATTCGGCAACGCTCATGTCCACCGACCTAAAAACGCCTGTTGGCACAATTGCACAAGGCATGAACATCACAAAGCGCAAACAGGAAGAGGCAGAAGTCTTAAAGCTAATTGAAGGTTTAGAGCAGGATCTGAATGAAAATATTCAGAAGATTGAAGGGAAAGAAAAATTAGTGTCAGCGTTAATTCTTGAAAACAAGGAACTTGCCAGTCAAAACGAAGAGAAGGAAAAACGCATAACAGAACTAATCTTTGCCAAAGAGATTGCTGAAGAAAGCGATGAATTAAAAACTGCGTTCCTTCAGAATATATCTCATAAAATACGCACACCGCTGAACGGTATTATCGGTTTTTCTGAGTTACTAAATCAGGAGGATTTAAACCCGGATGAAATTGAAGAATTTACTGCATTAATAGGTCAAAGCGGAAGACGTTTGATTGATATTGTAGATAATGTGCTCGATATATCCAAAATTGAGGCAGGACAAGTTAAAGTTGAGAAAAAACCAATTCTGCTTAATTTGTTATTTTCTTATTTATTAACGTTCTTCGAGCCTTTTGCAGGAGATAAAGGAATTAATCTGAAATGTCATATTCCGGATGCTGAAAACGAAACTATATTTTCGGATGAAGCTAAACTAAATCAGATTCTTATGAATCTGATTAGTAATGCAATAAAATTCACAGAATCGGGTAACATAGACTATGGCTATGAAATCAAAGGTGATACTATACAATTTTATGTGAAAGATACAGGTTTGGGTATTCCAAAGAAATTGTATGAGAAGGTTTTCGATCAGTTTGTACAAGCCCAACATACGTTGAGTGACGATTATGTGGGAGCTGGTCTGGGATTATCTATTGCGAAAGGACTCGTGGAATTGCTCGGAGGCAAAATCTGGGTTGAATCTGTAGTTGATGAAGGATCAATATTTTACTTTACCTTACCAAATACACCTGGAGATATAATACCTTCTCAAACTGAGATGCCATCTTCAAAAATTCTGAGAAAACGCCCTAATCGAATCATTCTGATCGCTGAAGACGATTGGATAAGTTTCCAATATCTTCGTACAATTTTAGAAAAATCAGATATTACCGTAATTCATGCTGAAAACGGGGAGCAGGCTGTTGAATTTGTGAGGAATACATCTGATATCGATTTAATCCTGATGGATATTAAAATGCCTGGTATGGATGGAATTGAAGCCTCAAAAATAATAAAGCGGATGCGACCCGATTTACCGATAATTGCTCAAACGGCTTATGCCTTCAATGATGAAAAAAATAAAATCGCATCAATCGGGTGTGATGAGTATTTGGCAAAACCGCTGGATTATGCCAAGCTTAAAGAACTATTAAAGATGTATTTAAACTGAATATGCCCTGTTCGAATAAAATCTCGTCACTTGGCGCCCTTAACCTTCATCTTTATTCCATAGACAGATTTTGATGCCGTAATAAAAAGGAGATGGCGGTCCTTTCCTCCAAAACAGACGTTAGCGGTCCAGCCTTCTGGAATAGGAATGTTCTCAATCAACACTCCATCGGGGTTAAAAATAGTCACCCCTTTGCCTGTCAGATAGATATTCCCTTTATTATCAATGGTCATTCCATCCGAACCAAGTTCGGCGAAAAGCTTTTTCCCGGATAGCGTCCCATCCGCATTGATAGAATAACGCCAGGTCTTATTTGCTCGAATATCAGCAATATATAAATATTTCCCGTCAGGTGTACCAATTATACCATTTGGTTGCTTGAAGTCCGTGACCACCCTGACCAATTTAGTTGCTCCCGGCGCAAGATAATAGACATGTTCGCCATCCTGTTCTGAAGATTGGTGATCCCACCACGTCCGCTTGTAAAATGGATCGGTGAGGTAAATCCCGCCGTTTGGCGCAATCCATAGATCATTTGGCCCGTTCAGTTTTTTGCCTTCAAAATCTTTAACCAGCACAGTCACTTTCCCATCGGGGGCAATCGACCAAAGTTCATTTTTCTCATCCGAACAACTGATGAGGTTCCCTTTATGGTCGAAATACATTCCATTCGCCCTGCCGAAGTTTTCACCCAAAAATGATAACTTGTTATCGATTGACCACTTCATAATCCGGTTGTTAGGCTGATCGGTAAAGAAAATATTTCCCTCGCGGTCGCAGGCAGGTCCTTCGGTAAATGCAAAGTCACCAGCCAGCTTTTCCGGTTTTGCTCCCCTGGCGATCAAACTTTTCACTTTTGTCTCTGCAAATGTCAGATTATGAAGCATCAGCAACATTACCAACGCTACCGGAAATCGGCTGATCAATGATAATGAAAGTATAGCTGAAGGTAAATTTGGTGTTTTGCAAGAATTAGCTCTCATAGTTCCTGATTTCGTTTGCTCAAAATTACCCGTTTTTATTAAACTTTCCACATCAATATTTCCGAATTCTGCTAAATGAATTTATTTTTGTAGTGAATAACACAATCATTAATAAAAACGACTGTTATGACAAAAGAGAAAAGTCCAACAAAAGACAAAAACAAAAAGGAACCCGAAAAAAACCTTAAAGAAAAAAGGGCTGAGAAAAAAGCAAAACGTGAAGGAAAGAAGTAACGATTGCGAAATAGTGTAAGGGCGAGAGGGAGTAAAAAAGAATGAGCGAAGTGAAGAATGACCAACCAGAGGTTAAAGTATTCTTTAATTTTTCATTCTTTAATTTTACCTTTCGCCTGATATTGTGATAATAGCTGTAATGATTGTCATGATTTGACAGAATCGGTGTACCTTTGTCGCAAATTAAAACGGGACACAGGTGGTTTTTGAAGAATTAAATTTAAGTAGTTCACTGCTAAAGGCTTTGGCTGATCAGGAGTTTGTAAATCCAACTCCTATTCAGGAGAAGGCCTTCCCGGTAGTGATGTCAGGCAAGGATGTAATTGGGATTGCCCAAACAGGAACAGGTAAAACACTCGCCTATTTACTCCCCATTTTACGTAAACACACTTTTTCGAATCAGAAGGATCCCCGGATTCTGATTCTGGTGCCAACCCGTGAATTGGTTATCCAGGTGGTCGAAGAAATCCGTAAACTAACTACCTATATGTCAGTTAGGGTTGTCGGAGTTTATGGTGGCACCAATATTAATAACCAAAAACAACTATTATACGATGGCCTTGATATATTAGTCGCCACTCCCGGACGATTGGTCGATCTTTCAATGACAGGGATTCTGCGGCTGAAATCAATTCAGAAACTCGTAATCGATGAAGTAGACGAAATGCTTAACTTAGGTTTCCGTCCGCAACTGATTAGCTTGATGGAGATTATTCCGGCTAAAAGACAAAACCTTATGTTTTCGGCCACACTTACCGAAGAGGTAGGTCGATTGATAACCGATTTCTTTTCGAATACAACCAAAATTGAAGTTGCAGAACACGGCGCTCCAATCGAGAAGATCACTCAAATGGTCTATCATGTTCCGAATTATAACACGAAGGTTAATCTTTTGGAACTTTTACTTAATGAAGATAAAGCGTTTAGCCGGGTGCTGGTTTTTGTTAGCAAGAAGAAAACGGCTGATCGGTTGTTCGAAACCATTAATGCAAAATTCCCCGGACAAATAGGTGTACTCCATTCAAATAAGTCGCAGAATTTCAGGATCAATGCTTTAAAACATTTTGAGGAAGGAATTTACCGGGTACTTGTAACAACCGATCTTATTGCCCGGGGCCTCGATATTAACGATGTCTCGCATGTGATCAATTTCGAAATGGCCGAGACGGCGGGTGATTATATTAACCGAATGGGACGCACGGGAAGAGCTGAAAAAGAAGGTGTCGCCATTTCATTTGTTACAGAAAAGGAAAAGGCTTACCAAATTGAGGCTGAGACTTTGATGAACAGACTTATTCCGGTTGAAGCACTGCCCGCAAACCTTGTAATCTCGGGTGTTTACACTGAAGAGGAGAGTCCGACCAACCTGTTTGATAAAAACTATCACAAAGCTTCCACAATCAAAGATTCACAGGGAGCTTTTCACGAGAAGAAGGAGAAGAACAAAAAGGTCAATCTTGGCGGGCCGGGGACACGAAATCCGAAGTTTGGTAAGCAAAAAAAACAACCCGTACCGCTTGTCAGACCTCCCAAGTTTAAGTTTTAACTTTATGCAGATCAGGTATATATGACTGTTGAACAGAAAAATAATCCATTGCATGGCATTACGCTTGAGGTGATTCTCAATCACCTGGTTGATCGTTTTGGTTGGGAAGTCCTTGGTCAGCGCATCAGGATCAATTGCTTTATAAGCAATCCGAGTATCCAGTCGAGCCTTAAGTTTCTGCGCAAAACTCCCTGGGCGCGGACAAAGGTGGAGCAACTTTATCTTGACACCCTCAAAAAACAAGGGTAAACAATTGTAGATGAGAAGATATAGTACAGCAGTGTAGATTAAGAATTCAATATCTCCGGTATTATTAACTCTGCGATCCTCCTCGTTTGCAATCCCGAAAGTCGGGACCCCGTTTTTTCGGGGAGGAGGTAGCTGTCAGTCGTTTGTAACGACAAATAAAATCACAATCTCACTAAAGGAATGGTAAATATAACACGATCTCTCATTCTACACGTATTTGGCACTTACGGCACAGTCTTCAATAAGAGGATTTTATTCGAATAAAAGTTCAATATTCTCGCGCCGCCTCACGATTTTTCGCTAATTGGTTTCGATTTCTCCCGTCTTCTCTGGCCTTCTCTCACATTGATTTTGTAGTTCTTATCCCAATCCACACTACCTTTATCGTATCGATTAAGGCGCCCCGTTTCTGTCATATTTGGTTCATACCAACTTCATACCTTCGTCATATCAGAATCGGGTTC
>JAATGF010000144.1 GCA_015654795.1 Bacteroidales bacterium | reverse complement strand
GTATCTGGATTTTTTGTAAAATTTGAAATCGAATATGATGAAAAATATTTATTCAAGTGGAATGAAGAATAATGTCACCAATCATTTCAACCCTCGCGGTTGCTACTTTAATTCATGCTTGTCTGTAATCATAACAGCCCTTCGCGCTTTTAAAAAATAAGCTTCTAAAAATTTCATAACAACCTAAATCGTCAATGCCTCAAAAAAAATACACTCATTTATTTTTCGATCTTGATAATACAATCTGGGATTTTAATTCCAATTCGTTTGATGCCCTCTACGTCGCTTTGGATAAACTGAAATTATTGGATAAGATTGGTTCTTTCGATACTTTTTTTAAGATTTACAATGAGGTAAATGATAACTTATGGGACCTGTACCGGAGAGGATTGATGACCAAAAAGGTGTTGAGCGTTCAGCGTTTCGAAGAGACATTTCAAAAGAACGGTACTCCACTTAATATGGATGGCGAGATTGTAAATGCTACTTATCTGACAGAGATGCCCTTGCAAACCAAACTCGTTAATGGTGCCCGTAAGGCATTGGATTATTTGCATGGCAGGTATGACGTTGCAATAATAACCAATGGATTCAGGGAAGTGCAATACGATAAGATTCTAAAATCAGAATTATCGAAATACTTTCGGAAAATATTTGTTTCGGAAGAAATAGGGGCGCAAAAACCCAGGAAAGAGATTTTCGAATATGCCATTAAATCGATGAATGCCCCTAAAAATAGCTCTCTGATGATTGGAGATTCCTGGGATATTGACATAATAGGTGCAATGAATTTTGGCATAGATCAAATCTATTACAACCCCCAAATTGAGCAGAAAGAATGGTTGGGCTGCTTTTTTTCATCCATGAATCGAAATATTGGCGATATTTTGGCAGGTACCCCCCTTGTTTTTGATAAAAATCAATTGGTAACTGACAAAAAAAGTGTAAAAACCGCAATTATTTCGGATCTACATCAATTAATTGATATTTTTTGAATAATTTTTACTCATTCTACACAAGCTTACTGGACAAATAGACTTCGCTTCTATTGTCTTAACAATCAATTAAATATATGTCAAACCTAAATGATAGGTTTTGAAATACATGACAAATATCACATTATTAAAATGTTAACGTCGTCTGTTGTGGTTACAAAACTGTTGCAGAGTATTTTTCTTTAAATATATTTGCATCGGATAACATTTATTAACAGATATGTGGTTTTAATTAACAGATTGCAATATATTTCGATTTAATGCTTTTAGAAGATGCTTGGCGGAGTAACTTCTGACAGATAAAGGGACT
The DNA here is from genome assembly GCA_015654795.1 of Bacteroidales bacterium. Lineage (GTDB taxonomy): Bacteria > Bacteroidota > Bacteroidia > Bacteroidales > Prolixibacteraceae > JAAFHB01. The sequence continues at coordinate 26,689 of JAATGF010000144.1, read as the reverse complement.
TGATCATTTTTTGATGGTCAATTAAACTTAATCTGCAAGATCTGGTTAGTTATTGATCCCATTAATTTTATTTTTTTAACATTAATATTTAATCTATGAAGAAAATTTCGCTGTTGCTTGCTTTTCTGGGGTTCATAGGATTGCAAGTGGTTTTTGCGCAGACCCGGAGTATAACGGGGACTGTGACTTCTGCTGATGATGGAAGTTCCATTCCGGGAACTTCTGTGATCGTAAAGGGGACAACAATCGGAACTGTTACGGATATGGAAGGGAAGTTTACCTTAAAAGTTCCAACTACTGCCAAAGCGCTGATGGTCGCCTTTGTAGGAATGTCGTCCCAGGAAATTCCTATTGGCGATCAGACAACTTTTAATATAAAACTGACAGCAGAAAGATTAGCTGTTGATGAAGTTGTAGTTACTGCACTTGGTATCTCCCGGGAGAAAAAATCGTTAGGTTATGCCAGTCAGTCAGTTAAAGGCGATGACATAGCAGCCGTCAAAGGTGGTAACTTCATGAACTCCTTATCTGGTAAGGTATCTGGTGTCCAGGTAAAAAAGAACACCAATATGGGTGGATCTACAAACGTTGTGATGCGTGGTAGTAAATCATTGACCAATAACAATCAAGTCTTATATGTTGTTGACGGTGTGCCAATTAATAATCAAATAGGAAGTGCATCGGATCAAAACACCGGTGGTGTTGGTTATGACTATGGGAATGCTGCTTCGGATATTAACTCTGATGACATTGAATCAATCAACGTATTAAAAGGTTCGGCTGCAACCGCATTGTATGGTTCGCGAGCTTCTGGTGGTGTTATAATGATTGTTACAAAAAAGGGGAATACAAAAGGCAAAGGTATTGGAGTGACAATTAATAGCAACATCGTTTTTAGTCGAATTGATAAATCTACGTTCCCTACTTACCAGGATCAATATGGTGCTGGTTATGGTCAATATTATGGTCCTGACGAGGATGCTTGGTTTAATAGTGCAAATCCAACAGGTGGAAGTACGGGCACTCTCTATGATTGGGTTCCAACTACAGAAGATGCATCATTTGGTGCAAAATTCGATGGTCATCCCGTTTATGGATGGTATTCAGTTGATCAGGAATCACCCTGGTATGGACAAACCAAACCTTGGACAGCGGCTAAGAATGGCCCGATTACTTTTTTCGAAAAGCCTTTCACAGCTACAAATACAATATCTATCGATAATTCAACTGATAGAGGCTCCTCAAGAATATCATATACAAACTATGATACTAAGGGATTGATGCCAAATAGTACTTTGAAGAAGAATAATGTTGCAGTAAATAGTACTTGGAAAGTTAATGATAGACTAACCGCTGCAATTTCTGCTAATTATACGAGCCAAGCAGCTGTTGGGCGTAACTCTACAGGATACAATGATAACATATTATCAGGTATGCGCCAATGGTGGGAGACAAACACTGATATAAAAGATTTAAAGACTATTTACGATCTGACACAAAGAAATATTTCATGGAATTATGGTCCTTCACTTTCCGGGGCTCCTATCTACTGGGATAATCCTTATTTTACACGTTATCAAAACTATGAAAATGATGGTAGAACACGGTTTATTGGTAATGTGTCACTTACTTATAAGATTACTGATTGGCTCGAAGCTTTCGGGCGTGTTTCTGCTGATAGTTATAATGAGTATCAGGAAGAAAGAAGAGCAATTGGTAGTGTCGCGACCACTTTTGGCCTTGGCCGAACATCTCAGGGATCAGGTTATCTGCGGAGAGATATTACTTTCAGTGAGTACAACTACGATTTCATGTTGAACTTCAATAAAAATTTAGGTACGGATTTTAACTTGAAAGGTGTCTTGGGCGCTACAGAACGGAGAACAAATTACAATACTTATACGAATTCTACGAATGGTGGTTTAGCAGTTCCCGGAGTTTATTCTATTCAAAACAGCCTTGGTCGCTTATTATTCCCGCAAGAGTATAATTCGAAAATCGGTGTAAGGGGACTTTATGTAAGTGCTTCTTTAAGTTACAAGAGTATGTTATATTTAGATGCAACTTTTAGACAGGATTACGCTTCTACATTACCGGTTAAGAATAACAAATATTACTATCCATCATTAGCTGGAAGTTTTATCTTCTCTGAAGTGTATAAGCAAGACTGGTTATCCTTTGGTAAGGTTCGTCTTAATTATGCTCAGGTCGGTAATCTTGCAGGATTTGATCAACTTTTGGATAAATATACTGTTGGGGCCCCATTCAACCAGGCAATTTACTTATTGTCTTCAACAAAGAATAATCCGGACTTGAAGTCAGAGTCTACGCAAAGTATTGAGACCGGTCTTGAAATGAAATTCTTTAATAACAGAGTTGGTTTTGATTTGGCCTTGTATAAAACTAATTCGAAGGATCAGATTATGCCTGTAACCTTAAGTCAAACAACTGGTTATTCAGCACGATATGTTAATTCAGGTGAAATCGAGAATAAAGGGATTGAACTTGCATTAAATCTTGTTCCGATACAAACACCTACATTCAGGTGGGATGTCAATGTGAATTTTGCAAAGAATCAAAATAAAGTTCTTTCTCTTTTCCCTGGTGTTTCAAATTTACAACTGGGTAGTTTTCAGGGTAACGTAACGTTAAATGCAACTATTGGTCAACCATACGGTGTATTAAGGGGATCCGATTATACTTATGATGACAATGGGAATAAAATTCTCAGTGCATCAACCGGCAAGCCAATCAAATCAACGACGACTAATGAAGTTTTGGGAAATATTAATCCAAATTGGACCGGAGGTATTAGTAATGCATTTAGCTACAAAAACATATCTCTAAGTTTTCTAATTGATGTGCAAAATGGTGGTAGTATATACAACCTTGATATGTACTATGGTCTGTCAAGTGGATTATATCCAGAGACTGCGGGATTGAATGATCTTGGAAATCCGGTAAGAGATCCACGTATTGGCAATCCAACTACCGGTTATGACGCTAAAAGTGGAGGATACATCATTCCTGGAGTAAATGTTGTTAGGGATGCGAATGGTGCTATTACAAGCAGTACACCGAATAAAACACGTGTAAGCGCAACCAGTTATTCTGGATTTGGATATGCGGCTGAGCCAAATAAAGCCTTTGTTTACGACGCAGGATTTGTCAAGCTTAGAGAAGTTGCTATATCCTATACTATTCCTTCTAAATGGTTAGTCAAAACAGGACTTAAGGGTGTTGTTCTAAGTGCTGTTGGTTCAAATCTCTGGATCATCTCGAAACACTTACCTTACGCCGATCCAGAATCAGGGTTAGCAGCCGGCAATGTACAAGGTTATTCAATTGGTTCACTTCCAAGTACCCGCGATTTAGGTTTCAATATTAAGTTAAATTTCTAAATTTAAAAGCGATGAAACAAATATTAATAATATTCTTAGTATTCATAACGGTGTCATCCTGCAAGAAATTGGATAGCCTGAATGCTAACGTAAAGGATGCGAGCTCAGTTCCCGGCGAAGCACTTTTTAACGGAGCAACAAGGGCGTTTTTAAACCAGATGTTTACAGTTAATGTAAACAATAATAATACGCAGCTTTTTGTTCAGTATTTTGCCGAAACTACTTATCCGCAAGAAAGCCAGTATGACATGGTTACTCGTACTATTCCTGCCGCGCATATGAATGCGCTGTATAGGAATACTCTTATGAATTATAAGGAGGCGACGAGGGTTTTAAAAGCCACATCAATAGTAGGGTTGACTCAACAGCAAAGAGATAACCAACTTGCGATTATTGAAATAATGTCAGTTTTTGCCTGGAGTAATATTTTCGAAACTTTCGGCGATATGCCATATGATGAAGCATTAGATTATAACATACCCAATCCAAAATATGATGACGGATTGACAAAATATAAGGATTTGATTAGTCGTTTAGATGCCGCAATTGCCAAACTTGATCCTGCTTATGCTGGTATGGGTGCGGGGTATGATAATATATTTGGTGGAGAGATTGACGGTACAGCAAAGTGGATTAAATTTGCGAATACGTTAAAATTAAGAATGGGACTCATGCTTTCTGATGTTTCTACCGAGGCTGCTTTTGTGAAAACCACTATTGAGTCAGCTGCACCTAATGTTTTCAATGACCCAATCACATCTAAAACAACCGGTGATAAATTTGCGATGTCCTATCTTCCTGATTCGCCAAATCAAAATCCATTTTATACCGAATTGGTGGTAAGTGGCCGATCTGACTATGTCACAACTAGTACTTATGTTGATGCGCTGAACGCGGTAAATGATCCTAGGCGTGATGGTTTTATGTGGACAAAAATTGATGGAGTATATAAAGGTGGATCACAAGGAGAACCAAATTCGTATGGCGCTTCCTCGCATATGAACAATGCTTTACTGAAGCCCACCGATGAAGTTGTACTTATGGATTATACGGAGACTGAGTTTTTATTGGCAGAAGCTGCTGAAAGAGGATTCGCAATTGATGGTTCGGCAGAGATTCACTATAACAATGCTATAACTTCTTCGATCAAGTATTGGGGTGGAACCGATGCTCAAGCCGCTGCATATCTTGCTCAACCAGCGGTTGCTTACGCAACGGCAACAGGTACCTGGCGTCAGAAAATTGGAACACAGGCATGGTTCGCATATTATTTACGTGGTTTTACTGCATGGACAAGCTGGAGAAGATTAGACTATCCGCGTTTATATGCCCCCGAAGATCATGTGCAAGATGTTAACGGAGTACCTGTGCGTTATATTTATCCTGTCTCGGAACAAACATTAAACACTGCCAGTTATACTGTTGCTGCAGCTGCAATTGGCGGGGACAAAGCTGAAACCAGACTATTCTGGGATAAAGGTCCGGAAAATTATGATTCAAGCTACAAATAGCCTTTTTTGTTAAAGATTATTGATTAACTTTTGGAAAGCCATCTCTGAGCAGAGATGGCTTTTTTTAGATATATTAAAGTCTGAAGAGTGTTTGAAATATTAAGATTAGCACTGATATTCTTTTCAGAAAAAAACTGAAAAGACAAATTTATAGTTAGGGAATTAAACTTAAAGCCTTTTCAAGTTGATTATCTTTACCGTTTATAATATCTTTTAAATTATAAGGGACAGAAATATCTGGAGGAAATCCTACCCCCTCATATATTTTACCATCCAAATACTTGAACTTACATGAGGAAGTTTTCACTGTTAAAAAATTATTAATTACAAATTGACCCGCATTATATACCTCATTGTCAGTTAATGGTCCGGTAGCACCCCACGTATTTTCACCGACAAAAATACTTCCGGGCAAGGTATGAATCGCCATTACTACATCTTCTGACAAGGACGCCGAATTAAGGTCTGCTAAAACAACAATAGGAACTTTAACTGCCTTACTCCCGGGCTGAGGATTAACAAATGCCTTAATCCAAGGTGTAAAATCTAATTTCCCATTGCCACTTTTTGACTGCGTATAGCCAAAGTGTAACGGTTTATCAATAAAATGACCAACAAGAAAATTCAAATCAGTCAAATCACCTCCTGGATTGCCTCTGACATCTACGATAATGCCTTTAATATTTGAAGGTAAATTGGCCAACATATCAAAAAAGTATTGGATGGTGGACTGAACATCGTTCTTTTGTGTGGAATAATATGATTTCATTAGTGAAAATGCATTACAGGAGAAGTATAATGTTTCGCTGTTAATAGTGCCACATAGTATGGTTAATGGTTGCCCATTTGTCAAATTATTATTGTCATATCCTATGTAATATTTTTGATCAAGATAAGACGTGTCAATTTTTACATATGAATAAGGGTAATGAAAATTTGTAAATTGTTGTTTGCGAAGGAATGAAGGATAAACTGAAAGATTTTCAATTGCAGTATTATTAAAACTAATATAGTAATGTGAATCGATTAAACCTGATGTCATTTCCTTAAAATATTGGAATGACAGATTAACATCATTGGTATTGCTTAATTCTAATTTGGCAAAAAGTGGTCTGTATTTTTTATGCATATCGTTCCAATCAGTAGAATCAACATCCCAATACACATAATTAACATTCATATTATTCCAAAACGCATCGAATATTTCGAGAAAATTAGTTGGGCTATTTACATTAATAGTGACATCTTTTTGACAAGAAGAAAATATTACGACTAAATAAATCGCCCAACAGCAAATGAATTTTGAAAAGAATCGTTCCATATTTATTGTTCTGCTTTTTTATCACTAAATGTAATTATGCATCCTATTGATATGCAAAGAGTTTGATTGATTTTAGAAATCTGATTGATCATATAGTGTTTTTGCTGGTCAGTCACGGATTGAAAATAGTTGGATTCAATCAGCGCTGAATATTTTCTATTTAATGCATACTGTATGCTTATTCCAGAGTTCAAACCAAACTCATACCGATTATCTTTTGTATCATTGAATTGATATTTTTCTGAATAGTCTGTAAGTGAGAGATATTGGATAATTTGCCCTTCGTTACTAATAGTATGTGTACTATTAAAAATGTTTAGTGTAGTGCCTTTTACATTTGCATAAGCCCAATAAGCCCCATATACACCTGCCTTAAGGAATATCTGAAATTTTCGTTTCTCAAGTAGTCTTAATTTTACAGCAATAGGCAGTTGAATGTATGAGTTGGTGAATGTTTCATATACACCAGTGTATTCCCCTGTTCGGGTAAAAGAATAATTTTTTTGCAGTAAATCAATTCCCGTTTGCAGACTTAATAAATTAGTTAAAGAATAATTGATTTGTAATCCAGTACAATAACCTCTTTCAATTGTGTTTTTTGTAAATTCTCTATTTTTAATATCTGTTATTAAATGATTATAGTTATATCCTGCAACGACGCCAACTGATAATTGAGCTTCGCATGTACATATTGACACAAATAATAATGCGCAAAAAAATACAATTTGTTTGTTGATCATTTTTTTTACATAAAAGCACTGAACTATTTTATAAAATAGTTCAGTGCTTATTATTCATTGCAAAATTTGTTTAAATTGCATATATAGGCAAAAATCATAAAATCATCGAATTACTATATTTGGTAAAAAAGTCTTCACAATCATGCATGTTGGGCCGCCGTTATTGGGTACAACATTAAATGAGATTCTTACATAAACAGCTTGTTGAAGCAGCCATGGTCTGACAGTTAAACAATCAATATATATATCAGTATTGGACGTATAAATATTTGCACCATTATAACTTTCAAGTCTTCCGTCAAAATAGTTTGCAAATTGGCCATTGCCGTTGCCGCCTAATTGGCGTGGATTATTCAAAACAATTTCATTTTTTAAATTACTTATTGTAGCTCCATCTAAACTATTATTGATTATACTTGGATTAAACGTAATAATATCAGCAGGATTTTTAGTATAAGAATCTTGATATTCATAATATAATCCATAGTCAGTTTCTACTTGTGTAGGTCCATTTCTATGGATATAAACTGTGGGCTTATTCGATAAACTAAATATGCCTAATGGATAATCATATGCTGGAACAATCCCAGGAGCTGATTGGCTATTTGAGGTGCCAGGCATTCCTATTTGCCATCCTGAGCCATTAAGAGACCCGCTTGAGGTACTTGTTCCATTCAATTTAATATTAGTACTTATTGTCAATGCAACCTGTTGTGTTGAAGCACTTCCACCAAAGATCCCACTAAAAATGTTCTTTACCGAACCACTAAGGGCACTACTTATACCAGAACTTATTGCTTTACCCATTGGATCTAGCTCATCACCCTTTCCAAAAACATTAGTAAATTCAGATAAACCTCCAAATTCAAGTGCTCCTTGAAATAAATTCTTTCCAATTGATGCAAGATTCCAACCAGGCGTGGCAGGCGTTGTAATTGTACCTTTTACAGTGCCTGAATCTGTTCCGAAAATCGTCATTTGTGAAATGCTATTCCAGCCAATGGCCCACTGTAACCCCAAATTAGTATATGTACTTGAAGCTACTTTAGGATCATATGCCATTTCAAATTGCGATGCATACCATGTGCCAGGTGACATTTTAGCGGCCTCAACTTTATTTGCTGCTGGTTGATTTGTGCTTAAATCAATTATATCATGTCCAATATAATTTAACATGGATGAATTAACAATATTTGGGCTAAGGCTCAATTTGCTTGTTAAATAGTCTGAATTTAAGAATCCATTGGTATTAACATAGGTGTAAATGCGCAATAGTCCTCTATATCTGTTGTATAAGATGAAATAAGGATTGGGCATTAATAATGATGGATTCGGATTAAATGCGTTATAAAGCACATTCCATCCTTCAGAGCGTTTAAAGTCGTACCTAATATCTGCTTGGAATCCAGTCGCCGGACCATTATTCCAAGGCATCGGAATAGATGTTCCCGGCATGTAGTCTATTGTTTCCCAATTTTCAAAAGGATAAGATGGAATTGAATTAACTGCTTCTTTAATCGCAATAGAACCATTACCGTTAGACAAATCTTTTTTGCAACCGGTGATAAAAGTCAATATTAAAAGTAGAGAGAGCACAAATTTTAAATTAAATAATTTGTGAATGATCATTTTTACATTTGTTGTCATATTTTATATTTATTAGTAATCCTCTGTCTGTCGCCATGAGGTGGTTGTTCAGCGTCATTTTTTGATTTTGGCAGAATGAAACCAATTCTATACTTTCTTCGGATTTGTTTCTCATTTTCCATAGGCAAATTTTATTTAATGTTAATATTCATTTTAATAATAAAAGTCAAATACTGTTGCAGAAGGGTTTAGTTGCGACAAGATCCGCACAAGCATTGCTTTAGTTGCTTCACTGGAACAACTAAAACAATACCCTTTGACGGTGTTGGTATCGAAAGAATCAATCTGCACTCTGAAAGCAAATGAAACTACTATTAGCCCTGTCATGAAAAACAGACTTTGAATGCTGTTGATCTTCATAGTATGACTATTTTAAAATTCGGTTAAATCTTGAAAATCGGTAGTTCTGCCAGTTTGAGATTTTCTAAAGAAATATTTTGTTTTTTTCAAAAAAACTGCTGTTTGCTGTTCTATACCCAAAGCGCTCGTAATTAATTGTGAGTGAATAGAAGACTTGTCTTTTACATTTTCATCGCGGACGCAACGACCGATTCCTAAATTTGACTATTAATAGGAATGGGCACCTAATTGTTACCTGAAAAAGGGACTTATTTTGCGGAAGAATTAAATATTTTTTGAAATTTGGCTGTATATGGTTGTTTTTCAATATGATATGTTGAAAAAATAATTATTTAGTTTGGAGGTTTTTCTCATTTTTATAATCGAAAAACAATTTATGCGTAGACCTAAAAACGAATTTTCTTTAAAAATGTACAAACATCAACTTACTGCGATGCTTGTAACGAGGGGATTGTGGTTTTAAGTTTACAACTTGTTTTTAAATTTCTAATGTAATATTAACCATTCCTTTGATTCCTTTACAATCACCAACAGCATCTTCGGATGATATTATGCGATATAATTGTCGTTACAAACGACTGACATCTAACCCCTCCCCGAAAAAACGGGGCTGGCTGTTGCAAACGAGGGGGATCACAGATTCGCGTATGGAATCAACATGGAGTTAATATGGGGGAGTATTTCCCCATATATTATTGTTAATCTATATGCGACTCTCAAAATACGACATTAAATTATTCACGTTACCTAATTGGTCAGACAATGGTGAAATACCATTTAATTACTTACAAACACCCCTCTTTTAAGGACTATTTGTGAAAGTTTTTACTTACAAACATCCGTTTATTAAATGCAGAAAGTACTTTCTGATCACTGTTTTGCATATCTTAGTTATTACGTCATTAATTTAGACTCATTCTATATAATATTTTTATTCAACTTAGTTCTTATTTATTCAGCTGTATATCTATTGATTATGTTACCGTGATAATCGAAATTTTGAGATTAGTATGACTTAAATCAGTTTTAATATCTAAATTTTTCCGCTCCATTCAAACTTTTGAAGTAGGAATATATCGTTGTTTGAATATATTTGCAATAGATAACACATTTTAACTATATTTCTTTTCGAATGTGTGTCCGGAAACGAAAAGAAGTGCTGATTTAGCTGTGCTACAGGGCAATGTTGACATTGATTATTGTCATTCTTTCATTTTTTTTTAAAGATGATTTTGCTTTGGAGAGATTTTAAAGTGCAAGAATTTTATTTTTTTATTTTAACATTAAAGTATATGTCTATGAAAAAAATTTCACTGTTACTTGCTTTCCTGGCTTTCGTCGGGTTACAGGTTGTATTGGCACAGACCCGAGATATCTCTGGGACTGTGACTTCTGCAGACGATGGAAGTTCTGTACCTGGAGCTTCGGTCGTAGTTAAAGGGACTACGCTTGGAACCATTACTAATATGGACGGGAAGTTTACCTTAAAAATTTCTTCAAGCGCTAAAGTACTGGTAATTTCATTTGTCGGTATGGCGTCGACTGAAGTGCCGATAACAGGTTCAAATAATTATACCGTTGTCCTGAAATCGGAGAATATTTCAGTAAATGAGGTCGTTGTAACTGCTTTGGGAATTAGCAAGGATAAGAAATCGCTTGGATATTCTGTCCAGGATGTAAAGTCTGAGGAATTAATGAAGACTGGAACTTCAGATCTTTCGAAAGCTCTCCAAGGGAAAGTATCGGGTATCGATATTAAATTATCGAGCGGAATGCCGGGCGCTTCATCGCAAATCGTGATCAGGGGATCAAGATCATTTACAGGTAATAATACTCCGCTGTATGTTGTAGATGGAATGCCAATTGGGAGTACTTCCTCGTTTGATACAGGGAATAGTGTTACAGGAGCTGATATTTCGAACAGAGCTTTGGATATAAATCCAAGTGATATTGAAAGTGTGAATGTTTTGAAAGGCCAGGCTGCTGCAGCCTTATATGGACTTCGAGCGTCTAATGGTGTGATAATTATAACCACCAAAAGTGGGAAAGGCGGGCCTAAAGGCAAGGCTGTTGTAACACTATCACAAACCACAAGTTTTGATCAGGTTTCCCGTACACCGGATTTTCAAAGCACATATGCTCAGGGATCTGCAGGTGCATACCTTCCGACGTCCTCAATGTCGTGGGGACCAAAGATTTCGGATTTACCAAATGATGCCGTTTATGGAGGAAATAGTAATAATCATGCGGGTATGTATAATGTACCTCAACTCGAAAAAGCAGGACTTGATTCATGGGTCGCACCCAAAGTATACAATAACTGGGATGATTATTACGAAACAGGTTATACCTCCACAACTGGTGTTAATTTAAGTGAAGCACAGCAAAATGGAAATTTCTCAATTGGATTAGGGTATACAGATCAGAAGGGTATCGCACTTAATACGGGAATGAAACGCTGGAATGCCAAAGCATCAGCCGATCGAAAGCTTAATGACCATTTCACTGTCGGGTTTAGCTCAAATTATATAAATACCAATATTGATAAATTGACTGGCGCAAATGATGGTTCTCTTGCCGGGGTGCTTGCAGCTCCCGCAAGTTATGACTTAAAAGGAATTCCTGATCGTACTCCAGGGGACCCCTATACCCAGGTTTATTATCGTTCGCTTACATTTGATAATCCTTATTGGGTTGCAAAAAATAACACCTTTAATGAGGAAACCAACCGATTCTATGGTAATGGTTATTTGCAGTATGAAACCCCTGTGGCACAGGATATGAAAGTTGCGGTTAAATATCAGTTAGGTATGGATTCATACACGACCAATTATCAGGATATATTTGGATATGGAAGTAAAGGCGGTACCGGTACTATTGACAATTACGGGATCACTGATATGACTTATAATTCTTTGCTGACAGCTAATTACGATTGGAAGATAAAACCAGATCTCAATTTAAATGTGGTTTTAGGTAATGAAGTAAATCACAACAGGCAGAAAACATATGATGAATATGGCGAGAAATTCAATTTTGGAGGATGGAACCATATTGAGAATGCAAATACCGTAACTTCAAGTGAAGCTCAATACAAGAAGCGCACTGTCGGGTTTTTTTCCAGTGTATCACTTGCATGGAAGGACATGTTATTCCTGAATGCAACCGGACGTAATGATATTGCATCTACAATGCCAAGAAATAACCGGTCGTTTTTCTATCCTTCAGTTTCTTTAGGATTTGTTGCATCTGAATTGGGTTTTATAAAAAATCTGAACTGGGTAAACTTTGCTCAAATCAGGGGTTCATATGCTGAAGTTGGCCAGGCGGGAACCTATAAAGATAATTTCTATGTAAAACCAGCGTACAGTGGGGGATTTTGGACAGGTACTCCTGTTTCATATCCTATGGGTGGGGTGAATGCTTACATTCCTAACAATGTATTGTACGATCCTGCGCTTAAACCACAGAATACAAAATCCTATGAGATAGGGGTTAGTTTGAAAATGTTCCATAACCGGTTGGGCATTGATTATACCTATTCCAGACAAAATGTTATAGATCAGATTTTTTCAGTTCCGTTGGCTGGATCTACCGGAGCAAGTAGCTTGACAATGAATGGTGGGAAAGTGCATACAAACGGACAAGAAATTGTTTTTTATGTAGTACCAATTTCTACCAAAAATTTCAAGTGGGATGTAAATGTTAACTTCTCGAAATTTGACAATGTTGTAGATGAACTGGCCCCGGGTGTTGAAAGTATTTTCCTTGGAGGATTTACAACTCCACAGGTTAGAGCTGGTATCGGATCTACTTACCCGGTTCTCTATGGTGTTCAGTACAAGAAAAATACCCAGGGTCAAATTCTGGTTAATGAAGATCCAAATGCTGCCGATTACGGTATGCCAATGGCAGGAGAGCCAGGGGTGCTGGGTAATATTTCTCCTGACTTTATTTTGGGCTTTAATACTAATTTTACATACAAAAACCTCTCTCTTGGCGCTGTTTTTGAATGGAAAAACGGCGGACATATGTATTCTGGCTCTAATGGTTTGTTAGATTTATATGGAATGTCGGAGAGAACCGAAGATCGTGAATCTACTTTTATTTTTAAAGGATATAAAGCGGATGGTACTCCCAACAACATTGTCCGCGGCGGAGCGGCGGATGCTGGAGCAGTGCAAACGCTCTTTTCAGATGTACTTGGCAATATCGATGAATATTACATCTATGGGAATTCGTTTTTAAAACTAAGGGAGTTATCTTTAAAATACTCACTTCCAAAAAATTTGATTCCGCGCCTTGATCTATCACTTTCGGTTTTTGCAAGAAATATTTTACTTTGGACAGAACTACCTAATATGGATCCTGAAAGTTCTCAGGGTAATAATAATATGGCAGGAGGTTTCGAACGTTTTTCTTTACCTCAGACAAAAAGTTTCGGCTTTGGTCTCGAGGTTAAATTTTAATCAACATAAAAATAGATAACATGAAAAAATATATAAACTTATTAATGATCGCACTTTGTGCTGTTATTGTTTATTCATGTTCTGAAGATATCATGGACGGTATTAACAGGAATGTGAATAACCCGACAGATGTAGCGACAAGACTGACGATAACGGATGTCATGACGAGTTCTGCCTTTAATGTTACAGGAAGTGACCTTGCATTTTATTCCTCCTGCTATATCGAGCATAATGTCGGCATCTATGGTCAATTGTATAATGCTGAAATCAGGACAAGTGAACCTACCAGCAGCACTACATACAATAATCCATGGAACTCAATTTACCAGAATCTGTTAAATCTCAAAACTGTTATTGCGAAATGTTCAGATGGAGGCTCAGAAGCAGGGAATTATCAGATCCTTGGAATTGCACAAACTCTTACAGCTTATAATCTGGCAATTTTGACAGATGTTTATGGAGATGTACCCTGGACAGAAGCGTTGCAGCCAGGTGTAATTTATACGCCTGTTTTAGATTCGCAGGAATCCATCTATGCGGAAATTTTTAAATATTTAGAAAGTGCGACTACTAATTTGGCCAAAGAAACGACTTTCCCTGCCTTAGGTACTCAAGACTTTCTCTACGCAGGAAATGTTGCTAACTGGATCAAATTTGCGAATGGATTAAAGGCGAGGTACACGATGCGGCTGTCCGTTAAAAATCCTGATTATGATGCCGTTATAACTTATGCAAACAGCTCTTTTGCAAGTAGCGCCGAGCAATGTCAATTTAATTATAACGGGAGTACTGCTTCGAGTCCTTTTTATCAGTTCTTTAAGGATAGGAACTATTTTGGAGCCAGTACAAGTTTCCATAATAAATTAGTAGACCGGAACGATCCACGTGATACCGTATTCTTTAAACCGTATACAGCGGGAGGTGAGCTTATTTTTGCGCCTAATGGAACACCCACTCAAGCGCAAGGTGTTTATGGAATTTCTGGCCTAAGCACTGTTAACGCACCTACTTATTTGCTAAGTTATCACGAAATTCAATTTCTTAAAGCTGAGGCTTATGCCCGAAAAAATGATTTAGTAAATGCCGGAGATGCATTGAAGAAAGGTATTGTTGCTGCTTGTGCAAAAGCAAATATCAAAGTTTCAGGCACTAACGCAGCAGCATATTATGACACAAAAGTTGCCCCAAAACTTACATCTCAGGCCTCCGCTTTAAAAGAGATTATGGTACAGAAATATATTGCCTTCTTTGAAGAAGAGGCCGTCGAGGCTTATAATGATGTTCGCAGACTTAAAGCGATGGGAGAAGGTGATTTTATTCAATTGGATAACCCTTTAAATAGCAGCACTAAGTTTCCTTTGCGTTATACATATGGGGCAGATGATGTTACAACCAATGCTAATGTTCGTGATGCTTACGGAGACGGAAGCTATGTATATACTGCAAATGTTTGGTGGGCAGGTGGCACAAACTAGTTTAATTATTTAAAAAGAAGAAATATGAAACATTTTAATATAGTTGCAATTTTTTTCGCACTTACCCTTTTATTGGTAGGTGGGTGTGAAGATACCAACGTGAACCTGGTTGAGCAACGAGGAGTAGCTGTAAACCCATTAATTTCCAATTTGAATCCGGCAGTATTTGACTCAAATGACCTTGAGAATACTTTTGTGGAATTTAAGCTGGATGTTACGGACAAAACCTTGCTCTCGGACGCTGTTGTAAAAGTATCATTGAACGGAAAGCTGGAAAGAGCTGATTATTTGACGGTAACTACATTCCCGCAAACTGTAAGGATTTCGATGAAAGATGCAGCAGCAAAGCTAAATATAGGGCTTGATAAAATTAAGTTGGGCGACATTCTAAATGTTGAGATTTGGACAACCTCTAATGGAAAAGTCTATCAAACAAGTGCCGCGTTCAATGCGGGTGTTGTTTGTCCATACTTCCGTGATGAGATTATAGGAAGCTACCACAGTGTTAGTACAGATTGGAATTCGGAAGGAGATATTACAATTACCGCTGACCCAACTGATGAATTCATCGTTTATGTTGCCGGTCTGGAAGCAATAGATGGACTTAATGAAGACAAGGGACCGCTTAAAATGACCATAAACAAATTGAATTATTCAGTAACTGCAGTTAAAACAGTTCTTGCTTCATCTACTTTGGGATGGGGCCCCACACAGAATTATCATAATATTGCCTATGAAGGAAGTGGCACATTGAATACCTGCAACGGAACCTATGAAATGAATTTCACTATCTCGGTTGATGAAGGTGTATTCGGAACAAACCAGAAATTTACATTTACAAAGAAATAATCACCTATTGTGATACTTTAGAAACTGTTATTAGCAGTGACATTAAAAAGGGCAGCCTCATTCCAGAGACTGCCCTTTCGTTTTTCCAACAACCAAATGCTAATTTTCACTCAATCAGACACCCATATCATATAGAACAGAAGATCGTTTTTTTACAATCCGCCATCCCCAATTAGTTGCAGCATAAATTCATCTCTCCAGCCAGAATCTGTCCGAAGCCACTCTTTTTTTGTTCCGCAAATTCTAAAGCCGTGTTTTTCGAATAGTTGGAGACTTATCTTGTTTTCTGTCTCAATATTTGCATACAGCTGGTGTATGTTAAGTTTATTAAAGCAATAGGAGATAAGGAGTTCAAGGGCGGCGGAAGCGTAGCCTTTCGACCGTTCTTCCCGGTTATAAATCAGCAACCCAATACCAACACGTGAATGGTAAGGCTCGAAATCAAAAAGATCGATGGCTCCAATTGTTTTTCCATCCGATGTATCGATCATCAGCCGAAGTTGTTTGCTTTCGTAAATATCTTTATCAGTATTCTTTATATAAAGCGCAAGGATGTATTTTGAATAGGGAACCAACGTATGGCTTACTTCCCAGATTTCAGGGTCATTTTCCCACGAAAAAAGCAGTTCAATGTCCTCGGGTTCGATGGCCCGAAGGGTAATTGTATTATTGGACAGGTATGATTTCATCAGTAAGTAAATTCAGCTTTTACAAATACGACATTATTTCATTTCCGGTACTTATTTATCCCAGGAAATTTTCAAAAAGCATACGGTTTACAATCGACCGTCCTAAAGTTACCTCATCGGTATATTCGATTTCGTCACCTATCGATACACCTCGCGCCAGGGTGGTAATTTTCACATGGTCTCCTTTGATTTTCTTGAAGATGTAAAAATTGGTACTGTCACCTTCCATTGTGGTACTTAGGGCAAATATCACCTCGTCGATTTCTCCATTCCCGATCCGTTTTAACAATGAATCAATCTCAAGATCGGCTGGACCAATTCCATCCATGGGTGAGATAATTCCACCCAAAACGTGATAAACTCCCCTGTATTGCTGTGTGTTTTCGATCGACATAACGTCGCGGATATTTTCAACCACACAGACTGTACGACTATCGCGCGAAGGATTACTGCAAATATTGCAGATGTCCGAGTCGGAAATATTGCGACATATCTTGCAATGTTTCACTTCTTCGCGAAGTTGGGTAATGGCCCTGCTAAATCGCTGAACTTCTGCGGTATCTTTTTTAAGCAAATGAAGTACAAGCCGTAGAGCTGTTTTCTTCCCGATTCCCGGAAGTTTTGCAAATTCATTTACAGCGCTTTCCAGAAGTTTTGATGGGAAATTATCTATTGTCATGCAACGATCTTAATTTTTACTAAAGATAACAAGTGTCAGTAAATACTTTTCATCCCTGTGAAATTATTCCTGAATTCTGAAGGTGTTACTCCTTGTTTTCGTTTGAAGATACGATTGAAGTTTGAAACATTATTAAAACCGCAATTGAAACATATTTGTGCGACGCTCGTGTTGGTTTCTATCAATTGGCGGGTCGCTAAGCCAAGGCGCATTTCATTCAGAAAATCAATAAACGATTTCCCGGTATGTTGTTTTATCAGTCTTGTAAATGTTACCACCGACATGCTGAGTAATTGGGCAACATCTTCAAGTTTAATCTTTTTGTTGTAATTCTCCTTGATGTAATTGTACATCTTTTCTATGTTTTCACTATTGTAAAAATCGTTTGACCGCTGAAAAGAGACATTTGTCAACATATGTTGGTTTCGCGATGTGGCAAGATCAAAAAGTAAGGACTGCAATTCAAGAATCGAATCGAAACCACTTTTCTTGCTAAGTGTAAATAGTTTTTCTTCAACTTGTTTGATTGTCGATCGGGAAAAAGCAATCCCGCGCTGTGCATGTTGAAACAATTCTTTGATGGGCTTATATACATTTTTGTTGAGAAGACCCTCTCCGATAAGGTCGGCAGGAAACTGGATTGTAATTTCGTGAATTTGTTTTTCGGTGTTATGGTAATCTTCCCAGCAATGAAAAATATTCGGGCCAACAAGAACCAATTCAAGAGTGTCAATTTCATCTATATGATCACCCACGATTCTTTTTGCTCCTTTTGCATTCGAAATATAATTGAGTTCATACTCCGGATGGAAATGGACAGGAAAACTAAATTCCGATTTGTAACGATCGAAAACCATGAAACAGTCGTTATCACTGAGCGGAGTTATCTCTCTGTGTATTGGTTCTTTCATATTTGATACGTTTGAGTTTTTTGAAATGTGGACAATCGTTTAAGTTGATGCCTTAACTATTGAATGATGAACAGAAATTTCTGAAATAAAAGTACTGCTATTTATTGAAAGTTTGGTGTGATAGTATTAAAAAAAATTGAATTGTAATTTTGAGAAAAAGACAAGGGTCATTAAGAAGTCATTGAAAAGATCATTGGCTTCGCTGTCATTAAAAAAAGTCATTGAAAAGGTTCATTGGCTTCGCCGTCATTGAAATGGTCATTAAAAATCTTCGTTTGAGGATCCGATGGTGATATGGGACCTGATACCAGACTCGATATGGACCAAACAAGAACCAAACAAGAATCGAACATAGAGCAAACATAGAGCAGACATAGAGCAAATACGAAGGAAATATGGAGCAAACCCATCCGAGATGTTTATTTAAATTATGACGAATATGTATTAAAAGTGGATGTGCTCCCAGCGTCCGGAAGTCCTGTGTTGGCAAAAGACGACATTTATTCATTCCTATTGCTTAATAATGCTGTTCAATATTTAATTTGTAATTTCTCCCACTTTCCTTATGTCTTGTTTGTACCTTTCTTATGCACGATTTATTAAATATTTTGCATAATGCTTAATTGGAGAATTAATTTGAAAAACGCTTCCAATTCAGCTTTTGTAAATACGATATTATTCCATTTCGGTACTTATCAATTCAAAATCGGACTTTAAACACACCTGGATTTGTTGGTTTGATTGTCAAGGTACCCTTATTCTATACCCTCTTTCAATAAAAATATGATTAAATCAGTGAAAGAGTACTTTTTGGGGTGGGAGATTTTAAATAAACCAAATTGGGCAGGATCGAGACTAAATACTGATTTCAATTGTATAACTGATCAGAAAGTACATTCATTTGATAATATATTATTATAATTTGAACGATTTGCTGATTACGTTTGTATCACTGGACTAAGCTTGATTTAATTGATAAAACCGACTAATAATTATTGCCTTCGCTCTCATAATGCGGATCTTATAAATGTGATATATAGGGAAGAAATCATCAATGCCTGATGAGGTGGGTATGGTTTACTTTCAAGTCAATTTAAATTAACCTTCGGGTAAAATGACTGATATTATTAAAAAAACAATTATACAATGAGCAACGAGTTATTTCAGAGTCGTCTTGCAATCATTAGAAGTGAAAGTGAGGTTTTACTGACACGAAAAAATAAAAAGTGTTTCAGCACTAACGGAATATTTAATCGCTTTCAGTACCCGGTTTTAACGCGGAGTCATATCCCGATTCATTGGCGTTATGATCTGAATCCTGAAACAAACCCTTATTGTATGGAGCGGATTGGGTTTAATGCCACGTTTAATTCCGGTGCGGTGAAGTGGAACGGGAAATATTTGTTGATTGTTCGGGTAGAAGCGAACGACCGGAAATCCTTTTTTGCGGTAGCCGAAAGTCCTAACGGAGTTGATAATTTCCGGTTCTGGGAACGACCGATCATCATGCCCGAAACGGAAGATCCTGACACCAATCTTTATGATATGCGGGTTACTCTTCACGAAGATGGTTATGTCTATGGTGTTTTTTGTACCGAAAGGAAAGATCCGTTTGCTCCTGAGGGTGATACCAGCAGCGCTGTTGCCGCCGCCGGTATAGCCCGAACGAAGGATTTTATCAACTGGGAGCGACTTCCTGATCTGATTACCTATGGCGGTCAGCAACGCAATGTAGTGTTGCACCCATTGTTTATCAATGAGAAATATGCTTTCTTTACACGTCCGCAAGATGGTTTTATCGACACAGGTAAAGGGGGAGGAATTGCATTCGGTCTGTCGGATACAATTGAACATGCAGAAGTTAAGCAGGAGAAGATTTTGGATGCCAAAGTCTATCACACCATATACGAAGTAAAAAACGGACAGGGTCCTGCACCTATAAAAACGGACAAAGGGTGGCTAAATCTGGCGCACGGTGTCCGTAATACTGCGGCAGGCCTTCGTTACACCCTTTATCTGTTTATGACTGCTATCGACGATCCCACAAACGTGATTCACAAGCCGGCTGGTTATTTTATCGGTCCTCTTGGCGAAGAGCGTGTAGGGGATGTCTCGAATGTTGTATTTTCGAATGGCTGGATTGAAGATGAAAATGGCGAAGTCTTTATTTATTATGCTTCGTCCGATACCCGCATGCATGTAGCCACATCAACTGTTGATCAGTTGATTGATTACTGTATGAACTCACCGCAGGATAATTTCAGGTCTGCTGCATCTGTTCAGAATATTAATGAGCTTATTGATAAAAATCTCGCTTTTAGTCCGGTATTATGACATATTATCCGGGGAAATTAAAAGAAGAACTTGGTCTGGAACTGGAGAATATATTAAAGTACTGGACTGATTATTGTTTGGACAATAAATATGGTGGTTTTGTGGGGAAACGTGATCATCTTAACCGGCAAATTGACGGAGCATCAAAAGGTGTAGTGTTGAATGCCCGGATTTTGTGGACGTTTTCTGCCGCTTATAATTTCACGCATAATCCTGATTATCTGGTTTTGGCAGATCGGGCTTACCAATATATCAATGAATATTTTAACGACAGGCAATTTGGCGGATTGTTCTGGGAGCTCAACGAAAAAGGGGAGGTCCTGAATAACCGAAAACAAATCTATGCGCAGGGATTTGGAATTTATGGTTACTCGGAATATTTCAGGGCGAGTAATAATCAACAGGCACTTGCGGATGCCATCTCCTTGTTTGAATATATTGAGAAATACAGCTTCGATCCGGTTGACGGAGGTTACTTCGAGTCTTTTGCAAATAACTGGAGCACGCCCGAAGATTTCAGACTAAGCACAAAAGATGCCAACGAACCCAAATCGATGAATACGCACCTTCATATTCTCGAATCATATACTAATTTGCTAAGAATCTGGCCAAATGAAAGGCTGCGAGAGAAGACTGCAGCACTAATCCGCATTTTTCCTGATAAAATAATTGATCACCACACGCACCATTTCAACCTCTTTTTTGCTAACGATTGGACAGTTCGCTCTTCAATTGTATCATTCGGACACGATATCGAAGGAGCATGGCTCTTATATGAAGCAGCAAAAGTGGTGGAAGATAAGCAGCTGATCGCCGAAGTAAGTGACAACCTTGCTCAGATGGTTGATGCCACCTTGGCTGATGGGTGCGATTCTGACGGATCGGTTTTTAATGAAAAGGATACCCTCTCAGGACATTTGGATGACGATAAACATTGGTGGATGCAGGCTGAAGCAATGGTTGGATTGGCTTACGCATGGAAAACAACGGGGGAAGATATTTATAGAAATCAGCTTCAAAAGGTTTGGCATTTCATCCGCACATCAATGATCGATCGGGTGAATGGCGAATGGTTCTGGCGTGTTGACAAAGATGGTATTCCTGTAGCTTCGGAAGATAAGGCCGGCTTCTGGAAATGCCCTTACCATAACAGCAGGGCAATAATGGAGGTAATCACAATTATATCAGAGCTTTCAGGTGAATAAATGCGCTGTGTTTAATAGGAAATTAAGCGGTGTCAATATGCCTGATTTTCTTTGCCTGAAGAACTGCAATAAGGCAGTTGCGAATCGACTCAAATATTTTATAGTTTCATAATATTGACTATATTTGAAACTAACAAACCAAATAATACCGCCTAAAAATGATTACAAGTACCACCGATCAAAAGCTCTCTCTTCGCGAAAAGATGGGTTATGGTTTTGGAGATGCAGCATCTTCGATGTTTTGGAAGCTCTTCTCGATGTACCTGATGTTTTTTTATACAGACATTTTCGGAATTCCTGCTGCTGTCGTCGGGACCATGTTCCTGGTAACTCGTATATGGGACGCGGCTTTTGATCCGTTTGTAGGAATTCTGGCCGATCGTACCGAAACACGATGGGGAAAATTCAGACCTTACTTACTTTGGATGGCAGTTCCGTTCGGAATTATCGGGGTGATCACATTTACTACTCCTGATTTGGGACTTACCGGCAAGATCGTTTATGCTTATATCACCTATTCGTTAATGATGATGATCTATTCGATGATCAATGTCCCTTACGCTTCGCTGCTTGGGGTGATGTCAGCTGACGGGAAAGAACGGACAACTTTGGCGACCTATCGCTTTATATTCGCATTTGGAGGTAGCTTACTCGTGTTGGCAGCAGCCGAACCTTTGGTCGATACCTTTAGTCGTTTGGGCAGATATGGAATAGATCTTTCATTGGGATGGCAACTTGCAGCTGTCGTTTTTGCATTGCTTGCCATTTTGTTTTTCTGGTTTACCTTTTCGTGGACACGCGAAAGAATAAAACCGATCACCAGGAAAACATCTTTGAAACATGACCTCAAAGATCTTCTCGGCAATACTCCATGGTTTATTTTATTGGGCGCCGGTATCGCGGCCATATTTTTTAATTCAATCCGCGATGGCGCGGCCATTTATTATTTCAAATATTATATTCAGGGACAGAGCGCCTTTACAATCAACGCTCTCAAACTTACCATTACGCTGAGTAGTTTATACTTCGTTTTAGGACAAGGAGCAAACATTGTTGGCGTGATAATCGCCAAACCTCTATCCGATAAAATCGGGAAAAGAAGTACATTCCTGATGGCGATGGCATTAGCTTCTGTCTTTAGTGTCTGTTTCTATTGGCTCGACAAAGAACATGTCACATTGATCTTTGTGTTCCAGTTCCTGATCAGCACATGTGCGGGGATTATTTTCCCATTGTTGTGGGCAATGTATGCCGATACTGCCGATTATTCAGAATGGAAAACCGGACGTCGTGCTACAGGATTGGTATTCTCGGCCTCATCAATGTCGCAAAAATTCGGATGGACAATTGGAGGAGCATTGGCAGGATGGTTACTGGGTTATTACGGATTTCACGCAAATATTGAGCAAACACCTGAAGTACAAACAGGTATACGAATGATGCTTAGCTTTATACCGGCAATAGGAACCGCACTTTCCGTTTTCTTTATCTTTCTTTATCCGTTAAACGAAAAGTTGATGGTTAAAATTGGAGACGAATTGGCTAACCGCCGATTGATTGCAGGGAATGAGGAAGATACAAAAGAGTAATTATTTTTGAAACCCATAATCCGGTGAACATCTGCATTTTTTGAATTAACCAGATTCTTAAGCGAAGGAGCTGCCGGAGTAAATTTCGGCAGCTTTATTTTGTAAAACACTGATCTGAAATCCTAAAAATCATATCAGTAACTGGCAAGGTAAGACGTCGCATTTCATACCGCTTTCGCCTTACCTTCTTCGTATTCTAAGTAATGCCGGAGTTGGTAAGGAGGTATATAAAAATGATAGGTGAATGGTTCCAAAATGTAAAACTTGTTGCCTTTAGTTGTACTTTATCGGTGGACTTTGTAACCGGGAATATGACTTTTGATTATTCCAATAACTTAACGGAAAAGTCATTTGGCTGTGTTATCCGAAAAATTAAGGTAATTGGCAACCTTTATGTTTTGGTTGTTATATTAATTCAAAATCAAAATACTATCTTGCATGCTTTAAATTATTTAACGGCTGACTAACTGAACGATGAGAGTTTTTAAATTGATGATGCCTTCCAAAGTAAATTGCATAGCTATTTTCTTTTGTCTGGGTTTATTTTTATGTCCTTCATTTTCAAGTGCAAGGAGTGATTCGGGTGGGGATACAATAAAAACGGATGTCAAACCCAAGGAGGTGAGAATTTATACGACCGAAAGGTTAAGCACACCTAAACCAATCATTGATGGCGTTTTAAATGATGCTTGCTGGAAAACGGGAAGCTGGGCCGGCGATTTTGTCCAATGGGTCCCAAATGAGGGAGCAAAACCATCACAACCCACTTTTGTGAAGGTTTTGTATGATGACAAATGTATATACGTTGCGATAAGGGCTATCGACAGGGAGCCTGAAAAGATTAGCCGTAAGGCCGGTCGGCGCGATGAGTTTACAGGTGATATGGCAGGGATTACCTTCGATAGTTACCATGACCACCGCACCGGATTCGAGTTTGATATGACGGCAGGCAGGCAAAAAATAGATATGATTCTTAACAATTCGGGGTTTGGCGATATGAACTGGAATGCGGTTTGGTATGGCAAAGTTGCTTATGAGGATTCCGCATGGACACAGGAACTCGAAATCCCATTGAGTCAGTTACGATACAGTAACAAGGACGAACAGGTATGGGGTTTGCACATCTGGAGGTGGATTGATCGTTTACAGGAGGAGAGCGATTGGGAGAAACAATCTTCGACGGGTCCGGGAATCCTGTATTTGTTTGGTGAATTACATGGCATTAAAGGATTAAAAAAATCACAACGCATAGAGTTAATGCCTTATGCATTAGGTGAAATGAAAACATTCAGGAAAGAACCAGGAAATCCGTTTGCCAGTAACGGACATCGGTTTATGGGCAATATCGGGTTGGATGCCAAGATTGGAGTAGGGAGTAATTTTACTGTTGATATGACTGTAAATCCCGATTTCGGGCAGGTTGAAGCAGATCCATCGGTTATGAACCTTACTGCCTTCGAGACTTTTTACGAGGAAAAGCGCCCTTTCTTCCTTGAGGGGAAGAATATTTTCAATTTTGACATGGACGATGCCAGTGTTTTTTACAGTCGGCGTATTGGCCATTCACCTTCCTTTCAGCCTACGTTAAAAGATCAGGAATATATTAAGGCGCCTGATAATACAACGATATTAAGCGCTGTTAAATTTAGTGGGAAAACATCGAAAGGCTTATCAGTTGGCGCACTTCAAAGTTTTACGGCAAACGAAAAGGCGACCATCAATTCTATAACAGGCGATCGTAAAGTTAGTGTTGAGCCATTCACCAGTTACGCGGTCGCACGTATTCAGCAGGATTTCAATCAGAGCAACACCATTCTGGGAGGGATTCTTACTTCTACAAACAGGAATATCAATAACCCTGATCTTAATTTTCTGAACAGGGGCGCTTATACGGGAGGATTGGATCTGATGCATTATTGGAAGGACAAGAAATATTTTCTTGAAGCTAAAGTCATTGGAAGTGATATTCAGGGTGATGCAAATGCAATTCGGAATCTTCAACTTTCGTCCGCACGTTATTATCAGCGTCCCGACGCCAGTCATCTGAATTATGACAGTACCTTAACTTCTCTTTCGGGGTATGGTGGCAAGATAAAAATAGGAAAAGGGAGCAAGGGACTATGGAAATATTCAACCGAAGTAGGGTGGCGATCGCCGGGATTAGATTTAAATGATATTGGTTATCTGCAAACAGCCGATTTGATTCGCCAGAAAAACATGCTTTCCTATTTTATTAATAAACCTGCATCCATTTTCAGAACCTACACTGTTGGTCTGGAGCAAGGCAACAATTGGGATTTCAACGGGCAATACCTTTCATCGGATGTGGCATTAAATATTTCGGCTGATTTTAAGAACAAATGGGGAATAACAAGCATCCTAAAATATAAGAACGAAAGCTTCGATAACAGGATTCTGCGTGGCGGAAATGCGATGCTTGTCCCTTCAAACTGGATTGAGACTTTCACTATAAAAACCGATCAGTCCAAAAAAGTGAATATGAACTTTTCAACCATTGCTTCTTTTTCGGGTGAGCATTCCTACAATTTTAATGATTATACTGCCGGAATATCGGTTCGTCCCGTCAATACCCTCCTTTTTTCGATGAATATCGATTATTCCAGGAAGATTGATAAATTACAATACGTTGATACACAAGAGTGTAATTCTGCTAACCGATATCTGCTTGGTCAGCTTAACCAGGAAACGCTGGGATTAACTTTTAGGGTTGATTACAATATCACGCCCGAAATCTCCATTCAATATTATGGAAGTCCTTATGCCACACTCGGCAAATACGGCAGTTTTAAAGCGATCACCAATGCGAGGGATAATGATTATAACAACAGGTTTCGGATCATTCAAAACCCTGTCCTTGTAAATGGCGATACCTATCAGGTTGATGAGAATAACGATCATGTTGTGGATTATTCCTTTAAAAAACCCGACTTTAATTTTAACCAGTTCCGTTCAAATCTCGTGTTCCGGTGGGAATACAAACCCGGTTCGCAGGTTTTTCTCGTTTGGTCTAACGAACGGACCGATTGGTTGAATCCTGGTAATGAACCGCTTCATAGTGCTCTTAGCCGATTGGCAGATGCCGCTCCAAACAATATTTTCCTTATCAAGTTTAATTATTGGTTCTCGATCTGATAAAATCAACGATTGGAATTTTTGGGTGAACGACAAAATTCAGAGTAACGGATCATGACGAAATTCCGGGGGAGATATTTAATAATGTATAATAAAATAGATTTGAACACGGATGCGGTTTCATGGAGGTCAGGAATACAGCTTATTAAACACTAAATACCCATGAAATTATCACCGGAGGAAGGAACCCGATTTCGGTCAGGAGTTGGTCAGGACCAAGTGCGAAGGGAGTGGGGCGCCTTTATCGATACGATAAAGGTACTGAGGATTGGGATAAGAACTATTAAATCAATGTGAGAGAAGGCCAGAGAAGACGGGAGAAATCGAAAGGTTTAACCGAAATAACGAGACAATTG
>JAATGF010000043.1 GCA_015654795.1 Bacteroidales bacterium | reverse complement strand
TAAATTCATCCTAAAAGGAAGGGACTAGTTCAGGTGAGACGAAGAACGTTTTACGACATTATTTATTTCTCATTACTTAAACACTAAATACCCATTGAAACTGTCACCGGAAAAAAGAACCCGAAGTTGGTACGAGGAAGGTACGGAGTTGGTACGGACCAGGTACGGAGGAAGTGGAGTGCCTTTATCGATAGATAAAGGTAGTACGGATTGGGATAATTCAGACTAATTTAAACTGAGAGGCCGCCAGAGACCGCGAGAGGCCGTGAAAGCGTTAACCGAAATAACCAGACAATTGACTTTTAATGATAAATTAAAACCTCTTCCCCAAAGCGCCAAAAAGAAGGTTGTTTGTATCAATTTATGACTTTCCCATAAAACGATCACCGGAAAAAGGAGCCCGAATTTGGTACGAGGAAGGTCAGGAGTTGATACGGACCAGGTACGGAGGAAGTGAGGCGCCTTTTTTGATAGGATAAAGGTAAGGAGAAAACGTATAGTTTGGATTAACTTTTTCTGAGATGGACGGACATGGACGATGCTTTGCTCTTTTCTTTGATGATTTTTATCCCCCCAACTTTTAAGCTTGATCCAAAATTGAGGGCCTGACTTTATTGTGAACAAGTCAGGCCCTCAATTACTGCACGATTTAAACAAAGCATATTTTACTTGCTGCACGACGCTTTCACATCTCCTATTTTCCGGTTCGATTCAACCGCCGATATCACTTTCAGAAGTTGTTCGCCCATGCCTATTTTATAACCTGATGAGAATAGAAATACGTTTCCTGTTTCGTTGCAGAACAATACAAGCGGCAGTTTATCCTTGAGTCCTTCACCATAAATAGCCGAAATGGCGTTCAGAATATTCCCGTCTTTATCAATTCCATCTTCAATCTTAGCAGGAAGTTTATAAGTCTTCAGGACACCAGCCTGCGCTGCTTTTTCAGCGGACATCGCAAATACAAATTGCCCGCCCCACTTGTCGAAATGATCGACGTAAGGACCCAGATCGTTTAATATGTGTTTTGAAGGTTCCTTATCAGGATCGAGCAACACAAGCACGGAATATTTTCCCGCTGTCAGTGAAGAGAGGCTAACAACCTTTTCATCACCCGCTTTCTCAAGTTTTAGCTGATCAAAATCCAGCTTTCCAGAGGGTTTAAGTTCGCCCGATTGTTTACGCAGTTCAACAGGCACAGTGGTAAGTTTCCCTTTTTCAATTGTAAAGAAGGTCATCTGACTCAATACCGAACCATCTTCAAGGCGATTGCCCGTTACCAAAGCATAATTTCCAACCTCGAGTGATTTAGGCTGATCCGAATTTGAAAGTTTCTCTCCTTCAGGAAATTCGAGCGTATGATAAAAACCGTCGCGCAAAATAGCAATTGTATAGTGCAAATAATACTGAGGAACCACGGGATTGTTCTTGTCAATCAGTTTAAGCGAACCTTTTGCGGGCTGAACAATTGCTTCGCTGTCGAATCCTGCACGCAGCCATTCTCCGTTTTTGGAATACTCAGGAATCTGGGTCTCCGGCTTAAGCCTTGCCGGAATACCAAATGTGCGACAGGCTGCAACAAAGAAAATATCTCTCGAAATTGGGTCAGCAACTCTCAGATTGTATACGCCAATCGGTGATAATGGATTTCGTGAAAGAATATTTGCGACCGTATTGACGTGAATGTTTTCGCGAATCCAGTTTATAAGAACAGAAATATCGTTACGCGCGTGTTCTGCCATTTCTGCGCCTAATGATTTACTCAAAAAGCTTCTCCATGCACTTAGGTTTTCGAGACCAATGCGTGGCGACAACACATAACGGTTGAACATCTCTTTCGAAGAAACAAGTTTTTGTACATCCGACTGAGCTGTTTGTGCAAGATGATCAGTCAGAACTGATTCCGAAACATCGCTAAGATCTTTATCCGAAATCTGAATGGCCATTTCGAGCACAGTACTACGATATTGCGAAGCATTCTTTTCAAGATAGGCCGATATCTGATCCCAGTTTCCGTAGCTTAATTTGATAAAACGGGATACCGTATCAAACGGAAGTTTTGTTTTAGCGGCAAAGCCGGCAATCCAGGCCGAATCTTTAAACGTTTTCATATAAGCGCCACGTATGGAATCTTCGCGAGCCATACGCCTGTCATTTTGTTTGCGCGCTTCAGGTGTTACATTCGTGGCAACTTTAATTACGTGAGGCGGAACAAGATCGAACAATTCACTGGTCTTGGCAGGAATCGTTTGATTGAGCACCAATTCTACTGTATCTTTTTCAGGGACGGAAAGCTTCTGATAAGTGAACTTTCCTTTTTTCGAAGACCAGATAATCAAGTCACCCATGCCTGTCGTCAGGCTTGTTTTTCCGCCGGCATCAGTATAACTTGTTGCAATCGGGTAATATTCGGCATAATTATAGAGCTGAAACTGCACTTTTGCACTATCGGCAGGAGTTCCGTCTGCATTTTTAACCGCGATGACGATCTTTTTAACAGTGGCATAATTCGACGTCAGGTTGAGTTCCGAAAAACGGTCGGTAACAGTTACAACATCCTCATTACCAAAGTAACGTCCGTACGCACGCGTATGAACAAGCATCACACGACGAGCCGGCTCGCTAAACCAACCCATGTTAAGATCAACATCAGGTTCGCATGCTCCCAGGTAATTCCATTTCCCATCGATCCAGACTTCAACCCATGCATGGTTGTCATCGGAGTGAGCCCACCGCGGGGTATAAACTTGTCGTGCAGGGATTCCGGCAGTACGCATCGCCGTAACCGTGAAAGTTGATTCTTCGCCGCATCTTCCGAAAGATTTCTTAATTGTACTCAAAGGGGCACTTGTACGCGAATCGGTTCCACGGTAATTCACTTTCTCGTGGCACCAGTGGTTAATTTCGAGCGCTGCATCTTTCATGCTCAGCCCTTTAATGCGTTCTTTGATTTCGGAATACATCACCTCCCTGAATGAATCCATATTTTCGTTGTTCACACGCAGAGGCAAAACAAAATGCAAAAACTCTTCTTCAGGGATTGTCTTTCCCCAGGGCATTTCCTGCTTCGCCTGAAGACTTAACTTTACATTTTTCAGAAAGAAATCCGATTTGTAATCTGCCAGATCGCTTAGCGGCATATAGGCATATAAAAATTCCATGGCCTGTTTCTCCGCATCTGAAAGTGGTTGATTAAAAACATCCCAGACCGGAAGAAGACTTTTAGAGGTAAGCGACTTCTGTTCCGTCAGCATCCGCTGAATATCGGCAATGCGTTTCGGGTTCTGAATCAGCTTTTGCTCTCTGGAGCACGCCACAAAAATGATGGGAACCAGGATAACAGTTAAGAATTTATTGGCCATTGAAGAAAGATGTTTAGCATTCAGGACAGACCTACCCTAATAATAATGGGTCTGCCCCGAATAAATATTGTTATATGCAAATAAAGTAATTTTTCAGGGAACATAGGGGTGATTAAAGGCAGGATTTTGAATTTATTGAACGGCATAGAAAAATAACCCTGTATCCGTATAAGGAATCGGAAAGAGACAATGTCGTACACATATAATTAAGTAGGATGAATAATATAATGTCGTGTTTCATAAATTTTACAAATCCCCCTTGGTCCCCCTTTTTCAAAATAAATCCCCCTTGTGTTCCCCCTTTTTCAAAGCATAGCCGTCAGGCTAACCATATTTAATTTGCACTATATCAATGATATATGACACAATTTCTTTTTTTACCCCTTTTCTTTTGGAATTGGGGTTTGATTTTGTAATCTTTGCCATTTCAAATAAC
>JAATGF010000053.1 GCA_015654795.1 Bacteroidales bacterium | reverse complement strand
GGGATACTGATCGGATTGTCTTATTTCTTCAGGGGTTGGCAACTGTGCTCCATACACGCGTTTGCGACCAGATTCGGGTTGCACTTCGGGCAGTGTGTATAGCTTGGTGTCTTTTCGTATGCGTCCAACCAGGGTTACTCTTTGTGGCAGTTTTTTCAATACTTCTTTATTTGCGTCTTTTGAACTGCGCTTTGGGCGGAATCCGTAAGAACTATCCTCAAGTCTGCCTCGAATATCGGTTCAAGTATCATTTTACATACTGTCTGGGCGATCCGGTCTCTTACCGTGGGAATCCCCAACGGACGCTCTCCCCCGTTGGCTTTAGGAATCATCACCCGCTTTACTGCCTGTGGTTCATAAAGCTGCTTGCGCAACTCTTCCCCAACCTCTTTAAGATAGGCTTCAATCCCGTACCCTTCCACGGCCGCAATGGTCACACTGTCTACTCCCGGAGCGCCTCCGTTGGATCTGACACTTTTCCATGCTTCCCGTAACATATATGGAATGAACATCTTATCATACAGTACATAGAATTTGTAGCCTCGCTCTTGCCTGGCTTTTTGATATAGTTTCTCTTGCAATATTAGTACTCTTTCTGCATCTGGTATTTCGCTGCGCCGTCTTTTGAACAACTCACCTTGTATCTCTGTTTCAACCATTTCCTGATTCATCACTATCAATTCTGTCTAACTAACATTCTTTAAAACTTTATTTATAGTAATGCCCCTTCGCTCCTTCCGCTTTTACCTTTTCGGTTATCATCACTACTACGGGCATATCCGACTCCCTGGGCTACAGTTGGACTAAAGGTCTCCCACGTTCATGCGCTACCTTCGTACGGCACGCAACATCATATTACTCCGGGTATCTGCTGACTTACAAAGTGCCATTAAATTTCAGTCAACATTGCAGGTTTCATCATTCCGGGGAGATTGACCGATACCTTTGACTTAACGAAGCCTAACTGATGCAGCTTACAGCACCGTACCGCCCGAGCTTTGCAAAGCTCGTTTCCTAACAGTGCATCAGGCGGTCTTAAACCTGAACGGCTAATTGGGTTGTAAGGCTCTTTCATCCTTATAGGTATTTAATTTATATATAAACGCACGCCTCGTGGCGCACCCGGAAAAAGGTACGGACCAGGATAGGTCAAATCCCCCGACTTCTCTGCTTGATCTGATATTTGTCTTGATCCCTGAATTCCGGATGCTATAAACGGACTTGAAAACGATCTTTGCAACGGCACGCAAAAAAGGCCTGTAAATCATATGATCTACAGGCCTTCAGGAAATTGGTTCCCAATTTGTCGGGGTGGCCAGACTCGAACTGACGACCTCCTGGTCCCAAACCAGGCATACTACCAAACTGTACTACACCCCGAAAATATTATTCAAACTAAAGAACGCCTTTCAATTTAATACTGTCAGTTCCCTGACTTCTGTTTTGCCAAACTATGCGGAGAGAGGGGGATTCGAACCCCCGGTACAGTCACCCGTACGGCAGTTTAGCAAACTGCTGGTTTCAGCCACTCACCCATCTCTCCTTCGTTTTTGGGTGGTGCAAATGTAGGAATCATTTTCATTCAGGCAAAACAATCTGCATAAAAAATCAAATTATTATTGGTTTAAATGGTTGCTACCCATCTATACATTTGTATATCTATTTGTTAGACCACAATATTTTCTCAAATTATTCTTTAAACGGGGTTTCGCATGATGTTTTTGATGTCTCAACCAATCGTAAAAATCAGATCAGATTACAGGCAGCAAATCGCCTCTACAACAAAAAAACAGGGCGAATTAAGGATAAAACAGAAAATCGGGCATTTACATCCGATATTACGGACCTCTTCAACCACTTCATAATCATCATTTACTGTTTTTGGTTCCCCGGAATCTCAAAAAATATACTGATTTAGTTGGAAAATTGATCAAACAGAATTACTTTAGTGAAACAATTACAAACAGACGTTCATTCAAACATCGATATTTCCGCGTTAATTCATATGATTGGTAAACTCAACATTTCCATTTAAACGAGAACGCTTTTGACCGCTAAAACAGGCCTTACTCCGCAAGGAGGCAGCAATTGCTGCCATTGGAAGTTTGATCGGGCAGGCACTCAAATCCTGTTTTTTTCGGGGTTTTACTCAAGGTGAATTAATGCGGTTTTTTTTGCTTTTTGAGAGACACGAAACGGCCTGAGATGTAACTTACGAATCATCCTAAAACACTATATTTAAACACTTAATGCTATATCACCGGAATAGTAGCAGATTTATTTTTGTGCGTATTCTTCTGCTTCGAAAAATAGAAATCAATTCTGCCAAGTATTAGTCCTCCATATCCTACCTGATTGACAATCACTTTTTTGCCTGACTTATTCAGAATCAAATCAGGTTTATCCAGGAAAGTATGCGTATGACCGCCAATAACCAGATCGGTACTAAAAGTTTGTGCGGCTATTATCTTATCGCTTATCGTATTATCCTTGTAGGAATATCCAAGATGTGACAGACAAATGATCAGATCGGTATTATGCTCATCGCGGAGCATTTTCTCCATTCGTAAGGCCGTTTTCAGCGGATCGTTATATCGGGTTTTGCCATAATTCTTCGGATCAACCAATCCCTGAAGTTCCACTCCAAGTCCATAAACACCGACTTTTATCCCACCACTTCTGAAAATTTTGTAGGGAATTATCATTCCTGCCAAAATAGTATCCGAAAAATCGTAGTTCGAGTTGATAAACGGAAATCCCGCAAACTTCAATTGACTCTTTATTCCTTCGAGCGCATTATCGAATTCATGATTACCGATTGTCGCAGCATCATAACCCATCATTGTCATCAGTTCGAACTCGAGCTGTCCTTTGAAGTAATTAAAGTAAGGAGTCCCCTGATAGATATCACCTGCATCAAAAAGGAGAACGTGTCTGGATTCTGACCTGATCTTTTTAATTAATGCTGCTCGTTTAGCCATTCCTCCCTCGCCAGCATTGCGGGGTGCGTCATTGCCAAATGGATCAATATGCGAATGAAAGTCGTTCGTGTGCAGAATGGTTAGCTGTTTGAAATCATCTGCCGCAAAAACTGACAACGGAGTGCTCAGGGCTAACGCCCCTACCGCACCAGTACCCAACAGCTTTAAAAATTCCCTTCTATTTTGCATCGTAAACCCTCCCGTCAGTTTTAGCTTCTATCGAAATCCCTTTTTGTCCCATTATGCGCAAATGATTAATAAACATATCTCTGAATTTTACGCCCGTTGAAACACGATCTTTTACAGTGCTTAAAATTTCAAAACCGTCACCCCCATTTGCAATGTAATCGCTCGTCACAAGCCAATAACTTTTCGTATCATCGAGTGGTTTTCCCTGAATTTCGGGATTAAAACCTTTACCCTCCCTGATGCCAAAACTCATTCCTGATACGCCTTCTCCACCGCGCAATGCCATATGGTCAATAAACTGCCGCATCCTGACCCCGCTCATTTTTAAAAATACAATTTCATTTTCGAATGGCATCAGTTCAAACATATCCTGAACTTTAACTTCCCCTTTTGGGATAGGCACCCGTAACCCACCACGATTGACCATCGAAACACTCACGTGGACATCGGGGTATTGCTTTAAACAAATAGAATCGGCTTCCTGAAGAATCAGATCGGCACAAAAATTAGTTAACGGGCTTTCCGGTCTTCCTCCAAGAAGAGCGTCTTTTGAGGTACAAAGCACCGCTTCCATATCATTCATGAGTTTTGTCCTGAATGGAAGAATTACTGATTCAATTTTCGGATCCGGGGTAATATTTAATGTTGAATCGAGTCGAATATTCGTATAATCGACCTTCGTCATCATCAATGAATGGCATCCGGAGAGTAGAACAGCGATAAACAAAAGAATTGCCATCGCCGGTTTACAACCGGAAGAGGTTCTTTTAATGTTGTTAAATGTCTGCATATTAAAAACTATTATAGTTGAGCACTAAGACGTGTAAAATGATTTAGGTTTTTGATCAGACAAAAACCTAAAAAAGCAATGTAAAGAAGCAAATGTTTAAGCAGATTACAAAAAATATACGCCATATCTGCGTAGTTTTTTCGTAAAGTAGTTTATTTTCGTAAAATCAATCATTCATAATTAATTCTTTATTTTGAGACGACGAGAATCATTACGTATAACCACTTTGGCAATAAGAATTTATCTTTTTTTGTTCCTTCTTGCAACAGTTGAAGCGTCGGCGCAGGATACTAATTATGTGACCTTTACAGCAAAATCAGGCGATAATGTTTATAAAATTCTTCAGCAAAATGGATTAACAGAAATCGGATGCTTTGAAAAATTCGTCGAATTAAACGCAAACATTCTGGGTAAAAACAACACCCTTATTATCGGCCAAATATATAGACTTCCGGAGCAGGCAGCAGTTCAAATGGACACCATTAAAGAAATCGAGCCGGTGAACCCACCTGCAAAAATGATTATTGAGCCATTATTTGGCAAAGCGCTCGAGCATGTGGAGATTATTGATCAACGCCTGAGAGGTGCGGTATTTTATCTGGTCAGCGGTCATGGAGGACCAGACCCTGGTGCAATGGGGAAAATCGGGAATAACATTCTTTGCGAAGATGAATATGCCTATGATGTTACATTACGATTTGGCAGGGAACTACTCCGTCATGGAGCGAAGGTCTATTTTATTGTACGCGATCCTTATGATGGAATCAGAAATGAGCTTTTTTTGAAAAACAGTAAGGATGAAGTGTGCTATCCCGACAAAAAGATTCCGTTGAATCAGGTCGAACGGTTGAAACAACGGGTTGAGGCCATTAACACACTCAACAGAAATGAAGCATCCGGCTCGTACAAACGATGTATCGAAATCCATGTCGATGCACGGGACACCAAGAAAAACATCGATATTTTCTTTTATTATAAAAACGGAAGCAAAAACGGCGAACGTTTAGCCCTGACCATGCGGAATTCGATTGAGCGAAAGTACGAGCTCAAACAACCGGGAAGGGGTTATAGCGGCGATGTTGAAACCCGGCATTTGTACATGCTTGAGAAGACGATCCCAACGGCTGTATTTATAGAACTTGGCAATATCAATCATGCACGCGATCAACAACGACTAATTTTCGAAAACAACAGGCAGGCAATTGCGAGGTGGATGTGTGACGGGGTAATGGAAGATTTTCAAAAACAGAAATAAGCAGATTAATCCCAGTCCTGCATCCGATCGATATCGCGACGGTCTTTCTTTGTCGGACGTCCGGCTCCCCTGTCGCGCTCTGAAGAACCCATTAGTTGCCTCATTTCGAGAATTTTCAACTCTTCAGGAGGTGTTATATCGGCTACAAATTCATGAACCAGTTTAGCCCCTACCCGTTTCCCGGTAATTCCAATTACCTTATAAGAATAGGTCACAGGGTTTTGGCGTACTTTGATAATATCGCCGGGTTTAGGAATCCGCGAAGGTTTAACAGAGATTCCATCAATTGTAATACGACCCTTCTTGC
Source organism: Bacteroidales bacterium (assembly GCA_015654795.1). Taxonomy (GTDB): domain Bacteria; phylum Bacteroidota; class Bacteroidia; order Bacteroidales; family Prolixibacteraceae; genus JAAFHB01. The sequence goes on along the minus strand of JAATGF010000053.1, from coordinate 28,971 downwards.
ACTCCTCGGTTGCAAGTGTTCTGGTTTTAAAAAGGCGTACTGCCCAAAGCCATTTATCGATTCGCACAGATTCTTCCATATTGTAAAAATAAAAGAAAAGAATGATTTAATTCGGTGAAATGAAAATTTAGGAAATAAAAAAATGTCGTATTTACAAAAGTGGGGAAGGGAGATGCAGTGAGGGAGAGATGAATGTCATTAAATAGTCATTGGCTTCGCCGTCATTGAAAGGTCATTAAAATAGTCATTGAAAAGGTCATTGGCTTCGCCGTCATTGAAAAAGTCATTATGGTCATTAAAAATCTTCGTTTGAGGATCCGATGCTGATATAGTACCTGATACCAGACCCGAGATGGGCCAAGCAAGAATCAAACAAGAATCAAACAAGAACCAAACATAGAGCAGGTATGAACCAAATACGAGGGAAACATGAAGCAAACCCATCCGGGCTGTTTGTTTCAATTATGACAGATATGCGTTAAAAGTGTACATGCTTTGAGGGTTCGCCAATTCCACATTGGCAAAAGACAACATTTATTTATTCTTATTACCTATCGTTTATTTTTGTAAAAATAAGCTTGAAAAACAGTTAGTTGCAGTGAAATACCAATTAAACTATTGGATGAAGAATTAAAGAATGTGGCAATCCGGTGATTGGGCAATCGTCATAAATTAATGAGGGACTGAGTCATAACTTATAATTCAGGTAATCTATTGCCGATTGTATTGCGTCATCGCTCTTCCAACGCCAATTGTTGCAAAAGCCTTTATGATTTCAGTGCAGAGCTCCATTTTTGAGTTGACAATTACCTCCTCTTCAGCAGACCAGCGACCTAAGACATGATCAACCTGATAGCCTTTGGGAAAGTCGCTTCCTATTCCAAAACGAAGTCGTACATAATCCTGCGTGCCCAGAATCTGATGGATGCTTTTCAATCCATTATGACCGGCATCGCTACCTTTCAAGCGCATGCGTACTTTACCAAGCGGGAGGGAAAGGTCGTCCACCACAATTAATACATTCTCAAGTTCAATATTTTCTTTCTGCATCCAATATTGAACCGCACGCCCGCTAAGATTCATGAACGTATTGGGCTTCAATAATATGAAAGTCTTTCCGGCATATTTCATTTCAGCGATAGCGCCATATCGCTTATCGCTAAAAGAAATATTGGACGCCCTTGCAAGGGCATCCAATATCCAAAATCCTATGTTGTGACGGGTATTCTCGTATTCTTCCCCGATATTTCCAAGACCTACAATCAGGTATTTCATGCGTTTATAATTTGATTTTTAGTTGCCGCATGGAATAGCCAAATAATCATTTTCGGTTTGTGCAAAGTTTATTCTCATGGCTATTTCATCTGTTAATAATTTGTTTTTATGGCCAGATGGAATTAACTCCATTTCATTCCGTTGATCTACGATTCGCATGAAGTTTTATCATCATTTAATTTGTGATTGTAGAATCATGCTCATTTCACAAAATCGATAATTTATTTTTAACGTCCGCAAGGAACGCCAACATTTTATTTTTTAGCTTTAGCGCCGCCGGCAGCGCTGGTATCGGCCATCGCAGCACGTGCAGCACGCGTTACAACAACAGTAGCAACCGGAACAGATTTTGCATTCAAAATTTCAATTCCAGGAACATGAACATCACCCACCCTGATACTTTCGCTCAGATTAAGTTCTGTTACATCGATTACAATTTCATCAGGGAAATCTTTCGAGAATCCTTTAGCCTTCAGTGTACGCAGGTTTGCTTTCAAACGACCACCTTGCTGGATTCCTTTGGCATAACCATCCAAACGAACGGGGATCTGAAGTTTAACCGGAACATTTTCACGAATTTCGAGAAAGTCGATATGAAGAAGTTTATCAGTAACAGGATGAAACTGTAATGCCTGCATAAATGCATTATAAACAGTACCATCAACATCAATAGCAGTCTGGTAGACTTTTGGAGTGTAGATTAATTTGCGGAATTCATTTTCGTGAGCCTGAAAATGCACAATTTTATCACCACCATAAATAACGCAAGGCACTAAATCCTCAGATCTCAAAGCCTTGTTGCTTTTCTTACCTACTGCCAAACGAGCAGTACCTTTAATTTGAAATGTCTTCATTTGTTTTTCTAAAAAATTAACTGTTTTGTAACTAAGTGTTTACTCAGATCTCCTTCTGAAAGGAAGGTATCCGCATCACACCATCAAAGGTATGCTGCAAAACCGGGCGCAAAGATAACAATTCTTAGATAAATGCCGTACTAATAGATTTATTTTCGAAAACCTTCTGAATTACATCTGCAAAAAGTGGTGCACACGACAAAACGGTGATCTTATCTGATTTATGAGAGAGCGGGATTGAATCGGTCACGAGAACTTCGTCGATACAGGATGCATCAATTCGCTCAAAAGCGGGTCCTGAAAGTACTGCGTGGGTTACAAAAGCACGTACAGATCTGGCACCTTTTGATTTCATCAGATCGGCTGCTTTAGTAATGGTTCCGGCAGTATCGATAATATCATCAACAATAATAACATCCTTGCCTTCAACATCACCGATAAGGGTCATTGAATCAATCTGATTAGCCTTACTACGTGACTTATGGCAGATTACAAGATCCGTTTTCAAATGCTTCGCAAACACATTAGCCCTTTTTGTTCCGCCAACATCAGGTGAGGCCACGACGATATCGCGCAGCCCCATTTGCTGAACATAAGGAATGAATAAGGCAACCGCACTGAGATGATCAACAGGGACATTGAAAAATCCCTGGATCTGATCGGCATGAAGATCCATTGTTATCAATCGGTCAATTCCTGCGTGTGACAGCATATCGGCAACAAGCTTGGCGCCAATGGATACGCGCGGCCTGTCTTTCCGATCCTGCCGTGCAAAACCAAAATAAGGCATAACTGCTATTATTTTGTAGGCAGAAGCTCTTTTCGCAGCATCGATCATTAAAAGCAATTCCAGGAGATTGTCTGCCGGCGGGAAAGTCGACTGAACAATAAAAGTATATGAACCCCTGATTGTCTCCTCGTAACAAGGTTCAAATTCGCCATCTGAGAAACGTGGGCACGATGATTTTCCCAATGCAATTCCAGCGTTTTCAGCTATTTTCTCGGCCAGATACTTTGATTCTGTACCGGTAAAAATTTTGATGCAACCACCTGTGGGCATATATAGAGATTTTCTGTTTGAATTTAACTCGCTACTATCTGCGCGCAAAAGTAGAAATATTGAACCAAGATATAAACTGAATGTAAACCTTTTTTTAAAAAACTGTAAACACAAATAAGTTCATATCGTTTAAAATATTGGTTTCGCGGACCCTGCCAAAGTTTAGAACCATGTTCGGACTTGTCCTTTATTTACTATCCTTCACGATATTTTCAATAAATCCAAGGACTTCATCCCTGCCCAATTTTGTACCGGAAGACGTTACAAAGAGAGGGGGTAACTGTTCCCAGGTTTTGAGCATTTCTTCTTTATAATGGGTGAGATTCTTATCCAATTGTTTGCGCGACAGCTTATCGGCTTTTGTAAAAACCATAGCAAAAGGAACTCCATGTTCTCCCATAAAGTTCATAAATTCAAGATCATTGGCCTGAGGCTCGTGCCGGGAATCAATAAGCGCAAAAACGCAATCCAGGTTTTCCCTGGTTGCCAGGTACTTCCGAATAAACGTTAACCATTGCTCACGAGAAGAACGGCCAACTTTGGCATAGCCATAACCTGGCAAATCAACAAGAAACCACTCATCGTTAATATTAAAGTGGTTGATCAGTCTCGTCTTTCCCGGTGCGGTCGAAACTTTTGCCAAATCGCCAAAGCCGGTTAACATGTTGATCAACGAAGATTTACCAACATTTGATCGGCCAACAAATGCAAATTCCGGCTTTTCTGAAACCGGACATTTCTCCGGGTCGGTATTGCTAATTACAAATTCGGCTTTCCTGATGATCATCCTTTTTATTTGATACAAATTCGCTGAATCATATTCTGTCAGCTAATTCATTGTTATTAAAACAATTATAATAGAATCAATTATTTGATATAAACTTCGAGAAGCTTTGCTGTACCACCGTCAATTGTTGAAAGAACGAAATTATCAATCAAGGCTGGAACGAGTAATGATTCTCCCTTTTCAACGACAATACTCTCTTCTTCCCAATCAATTTTGTATCTCCCTTCGAGACAAGTATAAATCACAAAAGTGTCTAATTCGGTAAAATCACGTTCAACAGAAGTAGTTAAAGGTAAAATATTGGTTGTGAAATACTGACATTCTACAAGCTTTACCGACTGATTATCAACCGCGTTATAGCCTGTCCGGTAATTTGTTTCATATTCGTAGGCAATGGCATCAACGGCAAGATCGGTATGCAATTCGCGTGGATTGCCCTTGTCATCTAACCGGTTAAAATCATAAATCCGGTAAGTGACATCAGAGGTTTGCTGTATTTCGGCCACCACAATACCTTTGCCAATCGCGTGAACTCTGCCCGCAGGTATAAAGAAAACATCTCCGGCCTTAACCTCTTCGTAATTGAGAATTTCCTCTAACTGTCCGTTTTTGAAATATTTAAGATAGCTCTCTTTATCAATTTTGCGATTAAACCCGGAAATCAATTTTGCTCCGGGATCAGCCTGAACGACATACCACATTTCCGTCTTGCCAAACGCATCATGCCGCTCCCTCGATAACTCATCATTCGGATGGACCTGAATCGAAAGATTGTCGTTGGCATCAATAAACTTAACCAAAAGCGGAAATTCAGTTCCGAATTTTTCATAGACCTTCTCCCCCACCAGATCGCCCATGTATACCTCGATCAATTCTTCGAGATTATTTCCTTTCAAAAAACCATTCGAAACGACTGAAATTTCGTCCTGAACGCCTGAAATCTCCCACGTTTCGCCACAATTAGGCAATTCGGGATATTCCTTATTCAAAAGTTCATTCAGTTTATTGCCACCCCAGATTTTATCTTTACAGATTGGGGTAAATTTCAGCGGATATAGATTATTCATCAGATATAAATATTTTAAGATTCGAAATCAACAGCTACCCTGCTAATCGTGTTGGATTTAATCAGCTCACCAACTTTAAGATGCTCAGGATGTACCTGATAAACGTCAAGATCGCTGAGTGTTTCAAAACGAGTGATCAGGCAAATATCGTATGAAGATGTGATAAGCGCATGATTCTGACCAACCTCCATGTATTTAAGCACCTCAATTTTTCCTTTTAGTGCAAGCAATGCTTGCTTGATTTTGTTCCTTACGACCGATTTTTGATCTTCGTTTTCAAATTCCCTGAGTTTGAAAAGGACAATATGATTAATCATTAAGTAATTAATTATTAGTTGTTTATATTGTATAGATTTTTGCTTTATAAGGTAAATCAAATAGCTTAAATCAACATTTAGGCTGATTTTTTCATGTTAATCACCTCAATTTCAACTCCTTTACTATAAGCTTCATTAGCCTTTTGCAATACTTCTTTCGTGGTTTCCTGATCAAGATAATATTCGCCACAATTATTACAGATATTAGCATCAACCCCTTTGATCACAACAATAGACTCCCCCCGCTCAAGGGTTAAAATATTCACCAAGCTGTCCGGCAGCTAAAGCTGACGGCAAATGATAACTTAGGCACACGACCGGATATTCATTTATTATTTTATCTTTCATACAAAAATCAGATGTTTAAATTCTGATTACAAAGTTAACACTTTATCCTTAAAGTTGGTTTAAAAAGGGAAGGATTAGGTTGACCCAACGACAAGAATAACAAAAATTTTCTTTAATTTTGCTATTCATTATTCATATTTCAATAAATTGATTACATGCTTATTATAGGAATAGCTGGTGGAACGGGTTCCGGAAAAACAACAGTTGTTAACGAGATTATCAGCCGTTTAAAGAAAGGCGATGTTGCAGTCCTTTCGCAGGATGCCTATTATCGGGACAACAGTGAGTTGCCGCTCGAACAACGCCAGCAAATCAACTTCGATCATCCGGATAGTATTGAATTTGAATTACTTATTGACGGCATCAAAAAACTTAAGAAGGGAGAAAGTATCCAACAGCCCATCTACTCCTATCTCACTTGTACGCGGTTCGCTGAAACAGTAACGGTAAAACCTCATAAGGTGATCATCGTAGAGGGAATACTTTGTCTACAACCCGAAGAGTTACGTAAATTAATGGACATCAAGATATTCGTCGACTGCGAAGCTGATGTCCGCTTATCAAGGGTGATTATGCGCGACATTATTGAACGCGGAAGAGATGTTATTAAAGTACTTCAACGATATGAGGATACTGTAAGACCAAGCCACCTGCAATTTATCGAACCTACGAAACGATATGCCGATATAATAGTCCCGGAAGGGGGAAACAACAAAGTTGCAATTGATATTATCACACAATATATTGAGAAACACCTCCACGACAACCCTTAAAATTAAGCCGATATGCTTGAAAAGCTTTTACCCGAACATGTTTTATTTATTGATATTGAAACGGTCCCGCAATACGAAAATCTGGCTGATGCACCTGAGAATATGCAAAAACTTTGGACAAAAAAGGCCGGACAGATTGGAAAAGAAGGAGAAACAGCTGACGCTCTTTACAACAGGGCTGGTATCTACGCTGAGTTCGGGAAGATTGTATGCATCTCGGCCGGGAAGATATTTCGCAAAGGGAAAGATCGGGCGTACCGTGTAAAATCGTATTGCGGCGATGACGAAAGAGTTATTTTACAGGAGTTTGCCGTGATGCTCACAGGGTTTATGAGCAATCCGTCGCATATGATCTGTGCTCATAACGGGCAAGAATTCGATTTCCCGTTTATCGCGCGGAGAATGTTGATCAACGGATTACCACTTCCTCAGGTCCTTGACATCGCCGGAGCCAAACCCTGGGAGTTAAAAGATATAATGCTCGATACGCTTCAGCTTTGGAAATTTGGCGATTATAAACATTATACATCGCTCGAACTGCTCTGTGCCATTTTCAATATTCCGACACCCAAAGACGATATCGATGGAAGCCAGGTTGCTGATATTTACTATAAAACTTTTGACATACAGCGCATTGCGCGTTACTGCGAAAAAGACACCTTTGCAATCGCACAACTCGTTCTCAGGTATAAAGGCGAACCGTTGATCAGCCAGGAGAACTATGAAATCGCAGGATTGGAAGAATAATGAACACCATTCGCAAGGTTTTTATACTTTTGCACTTTCTTAATTTAAAGTAATTATTATGCCAATTGTAGTAAGCGGAATACGTTCGACCGGGAACCTTCACCTGGGGAATTATTTTGGAGCCGTAAAAAACTTCATCGAGATGCAGAATGTGCACCAGACTTTTTTCTTTATTGCAGATTTTCATTCACTTACTACTCACCCAACGCCAAGCGATCTGCATACCAATGTAAAACAAGTATTGGCAGAATACCTTGCCTGCGGTATTGACCCCGAAAAATCGACGATTTTTATTCAAAGTGATGTACCGGAAATTCTTGAGTTATACCTGCTTTTAAACATGAATGCCTATTTGGGCGAATTGGAACGGACAACCTCGTTTAAAGACAAAGCGCGCCAGCAACCCGAGAATGTCAATGCAGGGTTGCTCACCTACCCTGTACTAATGGCATCCGATATCCTTATTCACAAAGCAAACCTTGTTCCCGTTGGAAAAGATCAGGAGCAAAACCTCGAAATGGCCCGTACTTTTGCGCGACGATTTAACCGGATGTACAAAGTCGAAACATTTCCGATACCCCAGGCATACATTTTCGAAGGAAAAGATATGGTGAAGATTCCAGGTCTCGACGGTTCGGGTAAGATGGGAAAATCGGAAGGCAATGCCATTTCACTGGCCGAATCGCCTGCAAGCATCCGTAAAAAAGTGATGCGTGCCGTAACAGATGCGGGACCAACAGAAATGCATCAGACAAAACCGGAAGTGATACAAAACCTGTTTACATTGTTGGAGGTAGTTTCGACGCCCGATGTTGTGAATCATTTCGATACGGCATACAGTAACTGTTCGATCCGCTATGGTGATCTGAAAAAACAGCTTGCCGAGGATATCATCAATTTCACGACCCCCATCAGGATACGTATTGAAGAAATATCGAAAGATAATGCCTATCTGTCGAAAGTTGCCAAAAACGGTGCAGAGAGAGCACGCGAATCTGCTTCAAAAACATTGGAAGAGGTCCGAAAAATCATCGGATTCAGAAAATTCTATTAATCACTCAAAGATCTCAACATTATATATTTAAGACTCCTGTCGGAATTGACCGACAGAAGTCTTGTTTTTTGCTTAATTCAGCATTTGAAAAAATGGGATCAAGACAGAATTTCGGGAAAGATATATCGTCGAACGTGAAAAAACCCTTAATTTTCAAAACGTATATTTTGGATTCCAAATCGGGGCAAAGATTCGACAGAAACGGATAAGAACACTAAATGCCCATGAAATTGTCACCGGAGGAAGGAGCCCGATTTTGATGCGAGGAAGGTCAGGAGTTGGTCAGGACCAGGTACGGAGGAAGTGGGGCGCCTTAATCGATAGGATAAAGGTAAGGAAAAAACGTATAGTTTGGATCAATTTTTATTGAGATGGACGGAAATGGACGGAGATGGACGATGCGTTGCTCTTTTCTTTCATCTGTGAATAATTTGATTTTTAATTGTCAGATGGAATCCCGCATGGGCGGGATGAAGATAAATTCTCATTTTCGGCTTGTGATTTTCTAATCATGGCTATTTTATAACTTTTCATTAGTGACCGAATAAAATTCTGACAGATTAAGATGTCGCAACTCGCTGCTGAGAGGAAAGCTGCGTAGCAGTTTTCCCGCACATGAGGGAGGTCGTTTGTTTCAATTTATAACCTTCCCATAAAACGATCACCGGAGGAAGGAGCCCGATTTTGATGCGAGGAAGGTCAGGAGTTGGTCAGGACCAGATACGAAGGAAGTGGGGCGCCTTAATCGATGGGATAAAGGTACTGAGGATTGGGATCATTCAGATCAATTTAAATTGAGAGGCCGCCAGAGACCGCGAGGGGCCGCGAAAGAGTTAACCGAAAATTAAGGCTCTATGACGGATCGTGTGGGTAGATTCTGCAACCGCTTTCAAATAGTTTATGCAATAAGCAGCTTGCTTTTAGCAACTTGCAACTGGCATGATAGTGCTAACAAAATTGTCACTAATCCGTTAAAAGTTAAGGTAGCTTCATATTTTTCAGTAAGCAAGTCTGCGAGTTGCCAAAAACGAATAGCCAACATTAATCATTATAAAATCCAATTACCCATACCAAACGTTATAGAACCAAAATTAAGAGGTTCTGTCATTTTACAATAAAAAGTGATTCTTATATTATAGTGATATCACGTATTTTTTTCACTGCCTTTCGAAAGTAAACAAATACAGAGAATACGACATCTATTTATTCGCAGTACTTATTATCTTTGTTGGTAATCTAAACGAAAATGTCGATCCAGCATTTAATTCCCGAAGAATTCATCCGGTTCCTTTTGGTGCTGGTCTTCTCGTTGATTATCGGGCTTGAACAACGCCGACATCATATTACTGACAATGAGTATCTTCTATTTGGAACAGACCGCACCTTTACCTTTGTCGGTTTGCTCGGTTACGTATTATTTATAGCCGATCCCAAATCATACCTTCCTTTTCTCACCGGATTCGTAATAATAGGACTTTTATTAGCAATTCAATATTTTCAGAAAATCAGCCAGCACAATAATTACGGTTTGACCAGTTCAATTTTGGCTTTATTGACTTACTGTCTTCCGATAATGGTATTCACGCAACCCATCTGGCTCCTGCTTTCATTTGTCGTTGCTATACTGATGCTTGCAGAGCTAAAAACGAGTTTCATTTCTATTTCGAAAAAAGCATCAGAAGAGGAGTTTATTACATTAGCCAAGTTTATCGCATTTGCCGGAGTACTTCTGCCACTCCTCCCCAATCAGATTATTTCGGATCAGATTCCCATCTCGCCTTATAATCTGTGGCTTGCAGTTGTGGTGGTTTCGGGAATTTCGTATATCAGCTATCTTCTTAAAAAATTCGTTTTCCCCGATTCGGGCATCATACTGGCCGGGATTCTTGGCGGATTGTATAGCAGTACTGCAACGACCGTGATAATTGCCCGTCGGGAAAAACAGGGAAATGCCGGAACACAGGCAGTATCAGCTATCATGATCGCTAACGGAATGATGTACCTGCGAATATTGGTTTTGGCTTTTCTTTTTAATGCTGCGATTGCTACAGCGCTGGTAGTTCCCTTCCTAATTCTTTTTGTGCTTTGTATCGTGCTTTCTAAAATATCAGGCAAACGTGCTGATCCAGTTTTGCCTTCTCCTGAAGAAAGTCTGAATACTGAGGGTAATAAAAACCCACTTGAACTAAAAACGGCAATCGTTTTTGGCTTGCTGTTTGTTTTCTTTGCAATCGTTACGGAATATGTGATGAAATCCTTTGGAAACTCAGGCGTAACAACGCTGGCTTTCATTGTCGGAATTACCGATATAGATCCTTTTTTGCTTAATCTGCTCCAACACCAGGGAGGGATTACTGAAACAGTTGTAGCACTTGCAGTTATTAATGCAACCAATAGCAATAATATTTTGAAGATGCTCTATGCTTTAACACTCAGCAGTAAAAATTTAAACAAAAGCCTGATTATCAATTTCTCTATACTGATCGTTTCAGGACTCTCCATATCCCTGCTTTTCTATCTGTTATAAGACACTGATAAATAGAAGCTTATACGATATCATTTTATAGCAGACCGGCAACACTCAATTTTTGTAATTCACGCTTCAACGAAAACCCCATTCCTGACAAATCGCACCATTTGTAAATTTATTTTTACTTATCTTGCAACATTTCGATTTGTGTAAAATATTTGGATGCAAAAACATTTTTGTAAAAAAAACTGTTAAATTAGCTGCGTATTTCCATCTAAACACTAAAAATAAAAGAATGCCGTATTTGCAAAAGCAGAATTGAAAGCTTCACAAACCAATTCTCCAGGTAAGTATTATGTAAGAAATGTTTAATAAAGCGTATCCCGAACATGGTACGAAGGAGGTACGAATGAAATACGAAGAAGGTGGGTGGGAAAATCCATCTATGCCGGGCTGCTATTATGCTAAATATGAAATACGGCATTTATTGATTCGTATTACTTAATTATAGAATAACACGCAAATCAGGAAGGGAAATCAGTATATTACTAATCAATAAGATATAAATGTCAACATTCTCATTTAAAACGAAGGTAATCATTTAAGAATGAAAAATTTCAGACTCATATTATTCATTCTGGCCCAGTTTGTTTCATTATTGGTTGATGGACAAAATCAACAACTCCATTTTGAACGAATTGGGACAAAAGAGGGATTGTCTGATCCCAACGTTACCTGCATAATGCAGGATAGTCGTGAATTTATATGGGTCGGTACACGCGACGGATTAAATCGTTATGATGGCCATCAATTCCGGGTGTTTTATTGCGATCCAGCCGATCCGGAAAGCCTGAGTAACAACTATATTACGAACATTATCGAAGACGCCAAAGGAAATATTTGGGTAGCTACATCGGGTGGCGGTTTTAATAAATTTAACCGCGAAAAAAACTGCTTCAAACAATACACCCACGAGCAAAATGATCCAAACAGCGTTGCCGGCAATAATATCGGGAAAATTGTAGAAGATAAAACGGGAAAACTTTGGATTGCAACCAACAATGGCGTCAATCTGTTTGATCCGGAAACAAACCATTTTATTCGATTTTCCAACAATAAAAATAACCCCAACTCAATCAGCGATAATAATGTTATCATTGTATTTGCTGATAAGCGCGGAGATATTTGGTTTGGGACACAAAACGGAGGGCTGAACAGATTCAATAGCAAGGACAGTACATTTGTCCGTTACCAGGCCAATAAAACGAGCCCGGAAGCCATTTCGGGAAACAATATTACTGCGATTTTTGAAGACAGCAATCATCGTCTCTGGATTGGTGCTTGCAGCGATGGCCTAAATCTATTTGATCGTGATACAGAAAAATTTACTCATTTCACAAAGCCATCAGAAGCTAATGCTTTAATTGGCAAGAGTATTCTAAGCATAAACGAAGATGACGACTCCAATCTCTGGATCGGTTCAGAAAACGGAGGAGTGAGTCTTTTCAATTATAAATTGCAGAAATTCAGCAACTATATCAATGATGAGATTGATGATAGCAGCTTGTCAAAAAATTCAGCTTACTCCATAACAAAAGATAACTGCGGGAATATGTGGCTCGGATTATATGCCGGCGGAATCAACCTGTATAAAAAAAGCACCAATCGTTTTAATCATTATAAACACAGCTCAAAAGCTGGTAGTCTTTCAAACAACTATGTTCTTAGTATTTATGAGGATCGCCATGAGAATTTATGGATTGGAACCGATGGCGGAGGATTAAACCGTTTTGATCAGAAAACCGGCAAATCGTATCTGTACAAACATGATCTCATGCAGAATAGTATTCCAGGAGATTACATTCTCACCTTGGATGAAGATGATAAAAATAACCTCTGGATTGGAACCTGGGGCAGTGGACTGAGTAAGCTGGACGTTAAAACGCAGAAATTCACCAACTTCAAACAAGCCAATGATCATTCGGGACTGAGCAGTAATAATATCTATGCCCTTACAGTTGCCAGGAATGGTAAAATATGGATTGGCACCTTTGGTGCGGGATTAGATTTATATGACGAGCAATCGAACCGATTTATCCACTTCAAATGCAACAAAGATGATCCTAAAAGTATAAGTAGTGACAATATTTTTTCAATTCTTGAAGACAAGACCGGGAGGTTGTGGGTCGGAACATTTGATGAAGGAGTCTGTCTTTACGAACCAAAAACAAACAGCTTTATTCGATTCAACAAAGAAAATAAAAAACTGATAAACAATGTAGTATCCCATTTAACAGAGAGTAAATCCGGAATTATTTATGCATGCACAGTGGGCGGTGGTCTCAATTATTTCGATCCTTCTTCATTCCAATTTTTCCCGATCGAATCCCGGAATAAATTTGCAGGCGAATCTGTTTATGCAGCACTGGAAGATGAAAAAGGCAATTTATGGGTCAGCACAAATAAGGGAATATCAAAGTATGGTATTGAGACAAAGCTAATCAAAAATTATTCGACAGAAGATGGATTACAGGAAGGGGAATTTAAACCTCATTCCGCTTTCAGCGCAAAATCGGGAATGCTTTACTTTGGAGGAGTCAACGGATATAATTCCTTTTTACCTGGTAAAATTATTGAGAGCTCATATAATCCACAAATTGTTTTAACCGATTTTAAAATCTCCAGTAAAAGCGTTCCGATTGCGAAAAACGAAAAGGATCCGTCGCCCCTGAAACAGGATATTTCAGAAACAAAATCAATATGTTTGTCTTACGACCAGTCCAATATCTCTTTTGAGTTTGAATCGCTTGATTTTGCCTCACCCAATACCAAAGTTTATGCATACAAGCTTGAAGGGTTTGACCCTGACTGGAACGTTGTTGGAAGTAAAAATTCAGCCCACTATATGAATCTGGGTCATGGAGAATATGTCTTCAAAGTAAAAAACCAAAACAGTTCAGGAGAATGGTCATCCAAAATTCTGGTGCTTAATGTGACAATTATCCCACCTCTCTGGTTAACATGGTGGTTCAAAATATTTTCGTTTATCCTCATCGCAGGAAGTCTTTATGCTTTTTACAAATATCGCGTAAGCTCAATTAACAGAAAAAGGATAAAACTGGAGGATCTGGTGAATGAACGGACAGCCCAGATTGTTCAACAATCAAAGAAACTGGAGGAACTCAATTATGAATTGCAAAATCGGTCTGAAGAATTGCAATACCAGAAAATGATGGAGCATAAGGCGAGGCAAGAGGCAGAATATGCCAATCATGCTAAAAGCACTTTTTTGGCCACGATGAGTCACGAAATACGAACACCAATGAACGGCGTCATAGGTATGGCGTCATTACTATCAGAAACTCAATTAACTACTGAACAGCGCGATTATAATGATACAATACTAACTTGTGGTGAAAACCTCATAACGGTGATTAATGATATTCTTGATTACTCGAAGATTGAATCAGGAAATATGGAAATAGAACAGGAAGATTTCGATTTACGCAGCAATGTAGAGGAGGTAATGGATCTTTTTTCGCAAAAGGCAGCGGATAAAGGAATTGACCTGATCTACCAGATCGATTTGGACGTGCCTGTTCAAATTGTGGGCGATAATCTCAGGTTGAAGCAGATCCTTATAAATCTGATAAACAATGCAATTAAGTTTACACACAAAGGCGAAGTTTATCTTAAAATATTCCTTATTTCGAAAGATACGGACAGTTCTAAAATTGAGTTAGGGTTTCAGGTTAAAGATACAGGAATTGGGATTCCCGAAAACAAAATTGAGAGTCTGTTTGGCGCCTTTATCCAGGTTGACGCCTCAACCACACGTAAGTATGGAGGCACAGGATTAGGTCTTACCATTTCACAAAAGCTTGTAAAACTAATGGGGGGAGAAATCAAAGCTGAAAGCCAGTTAGGAATAGGCTCAACTTTTATTTTTTCGATTCAGAGCTCAATAAGTGCTAAAAAACGAATAATGCCCTTCTCAGAAAATATAAGCGAACTTCAAGGCAAAAGAGTATTAATTGTTGATGACAATCAGACCAATCTTAAAATACTTAAGATTCAATTAGAACAATGGGGAATAATTGCTTATTTGGCATCTTCGGCCCCTGATGCCCTTGCATTCCTGAACCATGCTGAAAATGGGCTAATCGATCTTGTAATCACCGATATGCAAATGCCCAATATGGATGGAGTTGAACTTGCGACAGCCATTAAAACCAGGAAAAATCCCCCGCCTTTAATCATGTTAAGCTCAATTGGCGACGAAACCAAAAAAAACTATTCCGATTTGTTTGCTTTTATTTTAACCAAACCGGTCAAACAACGCCGGCTGATTATGAGTCTTCAGTTGGCTTTAGCTCCACAAAAAGCTCGGGTGATATTGGAAGATCAGCCAGGCGGAATACTATCAGCCTCATTCTCGAATGATTATCCATTGAGTATTTTGATAGCCGAAGATAATATAATCAACCAGAAATTAATTGAAAGAATCCTGCTTAAATTGGGTTATCAAACAGAGACAGTCAGTGACGGGACTCAGGTGCTTGATGCGTTGCTAAAGAAAGATTACGATGTCGTTCTAATGGATGTTCAAATGCCGGAAATGAATGGACTTGAGACAACTCACGCTATTCGTCAAATGACGATTGTCCAACCCTATATTATCGCCATGACAGCGAATGCGATGTCGAAAGACAAAGAAGATTGCCTCAAAATTGGGATGAACGATTACATTGCCAAACCAATGCGGTTAGCGGAGATTATTAAAATACTCAAAAACGCCGCCAATTACCTCTCCGAAAAAAGCAAAGTACTTTAAAAATCCAGCTTATAGTAAATACCGGGAATAAATATGACTTTTAATGATATTTCATCGCCACATCGCCTTGATTTTCATATTCTCTCCCTCAATCTCTCCTTCGCCACATCGCCTTGTGTTCACGTCACTCTGTTCAGCGAGCTAAACTTGGAGTTATTTGCTTAAGTATTATTTTACGTCTCATGCATGTTTTCTTGTTGTTTGTAATATTTTTTATCTCTTAGGTTAAAAATGTAAATTTTTTACTATATTTGCTTTTGAAAATTATTGAATATTATACAACGAAATAGAGTTAATTTGAACATTACAACGAAATAAACTTGAAACAATTGAAATTGTGATGATTGAAAGGATATATGACAATCGAAAGAATTGGAATACATCAAAACAACATTAAGCCAGGGATTATTTATTCATGTATATATTCATTTTAAGTTATTGACCATCTGTTATCATGCTCGTTTCATTTGTAATAGCATTAAGTCAACCGATGCAATCAAAAATAACTGTTAAAACTTTTCAGATGATACTTTCAACCACAAACAAAAACCTCCTTATATCAGAAAACCCGCAAGACGGAAAACTGACTAATTCATTTGCAGATCTTTACCCCTTAAGCATATTGATTGCGGAAGATAATATAGTCAATCAAAAACTGATTGAGAGAATTCTTCATAAATTAGGTTATCAAACAGATACTGTCTCAGACGGAATTCAGGTACTCAAATCGTTTGTAAAAAAAGAATATAATGTTATTTTAATGGATGTTCGGATGCCTGAAATGGATGGTTTTGAAGCAACGCATACAATTCGTCAAATGGAGATTACCCAACCCTATATTATTGCGATGACAGCAAACACGATGTCAGGCGATAAAACCGAGTGTATCCAAAAAGGAATGAACGATTATGTATCCAAACCATTTTCAGCAGCCGCAATTATGAATTCATTAAAAAATGGCTACACCTATATCACGCAAAAAAAATATAATTCTGATTAACTTACAGCCTTTCAAGCAAATATTTTCATCATCTCCATGAAAACAGCGTCACAAGGCGTGGCTGTTTGATGATTTGTACTCTTTCCGGAGTATAACTTACGGCTGTTTAATCACTTTTCCGACAGCAACCTGACCATCTGTGCCGATCGCCTGCAAAAGATAAATACCTGAGCGAAGATCGCCTATGTATAATTGATTCTCGACACCCTGAATATTTGACAATTGAAATTCCTTTGCCTTGAGTCCTGCCATGTTGAAAATCGAGATGCTCTTAGTCGGATCAACAGAAGTAACATTGATAAAGCTGGTTGCCGGATTAGGATAGATAATCAGACTATTGGGGTCTGTATAACCATCTTCAATACCCGTAAACAATGGTTCACCGAAATTTTGGGTTGAATAGATTTTATATGCTCCGGGTTCGAGTAGAATTGATTGAGAAATTGCAGCCACGTTGATCGATTTCTTTCCGAAATAATCGTACCATGTGCCGGTTTTCTGAAACTCTAATATTGTGTTCGAAGTTGCTAATCCAAAATTACCGGCTATAAGTACATGTTCCCCATTCAAATTCAACTTAATCCATTTGATTTCCCCGGTTAAGGATTGGGTGAAATCGGTTGTTGAAAAAACCGGATACTTTTTTTTCAGGTAAATCAATTTTGAAAAAACCTGAAATAGCAAAGCGCGGTCGGTAATACTCTTGTATTCCCAATGAAGCGGCTTTTCTCCGGTCCGTCCATTTGTATCAATCGAAATATCGTAACCCAGTTCACCAAATTGCCAGATCATTTTAGGGCCGGGAACAGTAATGAAAAGCGCAGCTGTCAAAGCCGTCCGACTCAACGCAACCGGCAAATCTTTAATATTATAGGAACCAGACGCATTTCCATAAGTTATACATTTGTAAATCATCCGCTCCTCATCGTGGCTTTCCATATAACCGACAAGCGAAGGTTTGCTCCATCCGCGATTGGCATATGAAGCCCAGCTTAGATCAGATTTACCGCTATCATTATATCCCATTGCCGCTTCTTCGGCATTGACACTCATATTTCCCCATAAAAGTATTCCCTTCTCAAAATTTGCAAGTATGGTCTCCTCCGAATTATCGGCAAGATGTTCAAAAATCACAAGAGCTCCAGGCTTCCGCTTCCAAATCTGGTCTGCCATTCGTTCAAGATTAGCAACGCGCTGTGCATCATATTTGCTCCCCCATGGATCAGTGGAATCTTTGATATTATTCGAGAACCCTTTTGTAAAATCGAAACGGAATCCATCAATTTTATATTGGCTCATCCAGAATGAGCCAACACTATCAACGAGTTCGCGGGTTGCCGGGCTATCGTGATTAAAGTCGTATCCCCATTGGGCATCAGGGTTTGTAAAATTGCTTTGAATATTATACCAGGGATTCTGAGCAGTTGGTTTTGAACCGTCGAAATACAACTGAACAAACGGACTTTGACCATATGAATGGTTTAATACAAGATCGATTACAGTTGCAATGCCTCGTTTATGGCATTCGTCGACCAATCGCTTTAAATCATTCTTAGGACCATAGTACTTATCAGGTGCAAAATAAAAAGAAGGATTATAACCCCAACTTGAATTACCCTCGAACTCATTTACCGGCATCAATTCCAGAACATTAATTCCCAATTCCTTTAAGTAATCAAGGTGATCAATCACTCCGGCGTAGGAATGCTTCTCATCGAAGTCACGAACATGGCATTCGTAAACGACCATTGTGTCGGCAACTGGTGCTGTAAAATTAGTGACTTGCCACGCATAGGTCGCCTGATTAGTTTGCAAAACGCTTGTATTCCCTTCCGTTTTACCGACAGGATAAGAGATCAATCCGGGATAGGTGGTACTGGTAATAAACTTATCATTATCCGGATCGCATATTTTTTCAGTATATGGATCGGCAATTTTAAGCTGACCATCAACAAGGTATTGAAAAGGATATTCTTTCCCTGGCGTAAGATTCGAAATGTCGAGCCAGAAGTAGTCACCATCTTTTTTCATCTGGTACGCAGAGGATGGTAACCAGTTGTCGAATTCCCCCAATACATGAACATATGATTTGTAAGGTGCCCATAAAACGAGTCGTGCGGTCTGCTGATCAATATAGCTAATTCCTTTTTTAGCGCCGGCAGGGAGAGGCTGAACATTCTGGCTTGTCAGAACAGAAACAAAAACAGAATCCGCCACAGTATTTGTGCTATTCGTGGCGATCGCCTTTATCCAATAATCGCCTGGTTGAGAAAAATTAAAGGTGTTATTAATCTGAGTCCCGTCTGCTATCTTTACCTGGTTATTATTCAGAAAGAGACGAATATTGGCTACAACAGTTGAAGATGCAATAAATTGTAAATCTGTATTTAAAGGAATGACGGTCGTACCTGTTGGTTTTGTGATCGAAACATCCAATCCTGAACCAAAAACATCAATTAAAATATCCTTTCCTCCTGTTGCCTTTCCTTCCCTGGTCTGATCGGCACTCCTAAAAACGATGGCTATCTGTTTAATGGTTTCGCCGGCAGGGACACCGTAAAAACCACGAATATCAGGCTCAATATCAAGCGTATAAATATTTGTACTAACTCGGGTAAGTTTAGCTTTTGGAATATTTGCAGTCCATGGAGCAATCACATATTTCCAATCAGATGGCGAAGTACTTAAATTTGTAATGACACCTGTGTGGGCATAAACATCACCAATAAAATCCATCAATCCGGCAGAACCCTGTGTGGCATCAAAGGTTATTGTCACAGGCGAATTTTCGATTGGCAAAGCCGGATTGGAAGTAACCTGTGCAAAGCCAAATTGATAAAATACTGCCAGTAAGAAAAGAAGGTTGATCCGAAGTAACATGGTGCTTGGAATAAAAAGGTTCAAATCAAAAAATGAATAGCAGATACCAGCATCCGGATTTAACCTGACCCTGTTATCTGCAGTATCCCATCAATCTATCATTTAATAATAATTTAGCTGAAAGATTGTTTTAATCTGTAAAAAAGGCTTACCCGCTGAATTCTGCAGATAAGCCTTTACTATTTAAAATTAGTTTTTCTTAATTACACAAGTATAAGTAGCTTTGCTTAAATCGAGAGTAATCGTATAGTTACCTGCTGCAGCTATAGCAATGTTCCCTCCTGACGTAGTCAAAGCGTCAACTGTACCACCTAAAGCCAAATCCCAGGCGTCGTTAGCTCTGAATTTTATTTCTCCAGCAACTAAATCAGTTGTTATTTTCAATACTTTATTTGCCGCATCCCAGATTAAGTTCTGGTCAGAGTCCCAGCCACCAGCGGTAGCTGATCCAATCAAGCCCCATCTGTTTGCACTGTAAGTATATGCATTTGGATGGCTAAGATCTAAAGTGAAAAAATAATCAGCCGCTAAAGCGATGGGGATATTTCCACCACCGGCACTTAAGATCCCATCGGCTAAATCACTGCCATAATTATAGTCCCATGAATGATTTGCCCTGAATTTAAATGCCCCGACAGTCATATGCATTCCACCTTTCCAGGTGCTTGAAGCAGGGTCATAAGTCAATGCAGTTTCATCATCCCAGGCATTAGGTGAAGCATCTCCAATAATGCCCCAGGTTGTAGCAACAGCAGTATAGGTAAACGTAGCCACATTAGCATTTATCTTGTAATAACCTTTAGGCGAATTAATATTATTTTTCGCGTTAGGATCTAATATGCCGGGTTTTAATACACCATCAGCGTCATTATTAGCATAATTAGGCCCATCCCAGTTGGGTTTTGATGCAAATTTCCAGTTGTTAGAACTATTTGCCATGTATACATAACCTTCCAGGTTAGTCGGCGCTGAGGCTAAACTCCTAATCTGAGGCGAGTTGACTGGATCCCAATTCAAAAATGTAGTGCCGGGATAACTGTCTGTAACGTAATCGCCAGGAAGATACCAGGTCAACGTCGAGAGATAAGGAGTAACTTTTAATTTTACAACATTTGAAGGAAGAGAATTGGCAAAATTTGTGCCCTGATAAGCTATGGCACGGATTGATAAGTCTCCTGTTTCATTTGGGCTTATACCAGCATTAATTGCTGCGTTATTCAGATCATTCACTGTTATACCTCCTGTCAAAGCGGTTCCGTAAGTTATCACATTCGGACTTGCAAAAGTGCCATCGGCTTTATCTATTTGTATGGCATAATTGAGGGGAAGATTACCAAATGCTGTCGCATTCCAAGTGAAGGTAACTGCATTGCTTGCGGCGTTTGCAACAACTAATGTCAAAGGTCCTGACGGATTCAATGATAAGGTAAGCGGAATAAAGTAAGGCGTAACACTAACCATAACATTATTTGACAGATACTGTTCATTGTTGTTGGCATAAGATGAGATGACCCGCATTTCTAAACTATAAGGAGCACTAACATCTCCAAAACCAAAAACAATTGTGTTTAGTTCCTTCGCCGTAAAAGAGGTGCTTAACACTCCCTTCAAAACTCTTGTAACAGGTTTTACAAAATTCTTACCTGCAGAATCTATTTGCACAATAAATTTTTGATTGATAGAATCAGTGGCATAATTAGGCCATGTCCAGTTTAATGTAAGCGCTGTTTTGCTTGAATCTGCAACAGCTGCATTAACGGTAGTTGCGCTACCGGTCAATACAGTCACGTTTCCTGCTTTATAAAAGGGTAAATCCCCCTCTTTATGACAGGCAGTGAAAACCAGTACAATTCCAACTATTGCAATTAGTACTTTTATTATATTTTTCATAATTAACCGTTTAAAGATATTGAGATTAGTTTACTGAGCTACCACAGTATATTTTCCACGCTGGAAATCCACCGTGATCTTATAAGTACCGGAAGCAACTGGCCCAAGAAATTGAGGATCAGCATTCTTCAACTCGAAGTCTCCACCTGTAAATACGGTACCATCAATGGCATGATATTGCGTGTCCCAATCACCCTGCTTCTGGATTAACTTATATCCTTTACCACCTCCAATCATTGGAACAGTTAATTCGTAAAGTGTCTCAGAAACTTGAGTGAATTTCTGCGATACATCGTAGGGCGCCGGAAGAGGGTTCGTCCAGTCTGAAGCTACTGCGTTACCTATAATCCATAAAGTACCGTCAGTTGGAGGCGCAACTTTCGGAGGAATGGAATAAGGAGTAACTGTAAATTTAAGAACATTGGAATATAGCGGCACTGAATTGTTTGTCAACGTCGATTTAATTCTTACGTCCAGGTTATGAGACTTATCCGGCACCAGTACCAATTGGTTCAACAAGTAATCATTGAAGGTGCCAACCGAAATTGTCTGACTCAAATCCTGGCTTATTGCAAGCTCTTTCTTATTTGGATTTGTAAAATCAGCTCCTGTTGTATCAATCTCCAACACATAACTTACGTTTTGCGAACTAACACCTGTTGTAAACTCGTAATTCGGATTGGTCCATGTAAATGTTACAGCTTCGTCGGCTGCAGTCAAATACGACAAGTTTATAGCTGTTTGGGTTGATGCCAATACCGGGGCAGTCCCTCCTTCAAAATAGATCTTATGCTCATCTTTACTACACGACCATACTAAAATGGTGAGTAAGAGTGATAAGAGCGCGAATTTAGATATGTTTTTCATTGTAAATTCTTTTGTTTGGTAATTTATGATTTAATACCCCGTATTCTGCGTTAAGTTTGGATTGGCCGTTATATTGGCTGCAGGAACAGGGAACAGATTATATTTACTATCGACTGTCGTACCAGAAGCAATTCCACCTTTCCAGGGCCATAAATAGGTCGCAGTTGTTAATTGACCATAACGAATCAAGTCAGTGCGGCGGTGTCCTTCCCAAAACAATTCTCTTGCTCTCTCATCAAGTATATTCGGCAAAGTAATATCTGCCGAACTAAATAATGCAGCGCCAGCTCTTGACCTGATAAGGTTCACATAAGTAAGTGCAGTTCCTAAATCGCCGGTTGTCCCGCCACGAAGAACTGCTTCGGCATAAATCAGGTACATTTCTGATAAACGGAATATCGGGAAATCAATATCGGAATAAGTTTTGGTCGGATCACTGACAGCAGCACCATCTGAACGGATATTCACATATTTCTTGATATGATATCCTGTGGCGAAATTACTGACATCATCAAGAGTACTTATTAATGCCTGGGCCGGAGTGCCACTGAATTTTGAGGTATAAAAGGCATTTCCCCTTTCATCTGCTACTTTATCAATATTTCCTGACCCGTCTTTCGGGAACTTATCGCCAAACGTCTTCGTGGCTCTATAACCACTCCATCCTCCCGCAACACCATAATCATCATGATCATCGCCGGAAGGGGCGTGAATTAAGAACGTTGTATTTCCATAAGCCTGGCCTTTTACGCCATCACAATTGACTGCCCAAATTATTTCATTGGTATATTTATCGTTATCGGCCATGAATAATTTGAAATATCCCGGCTGTAACTCATAACCTGCATCAATTACCTTTTTTGAGTAGGTAATGGCATCGTCATTTCGATTAGTTCCGGTATAAACGCCGGCATTCAAATATAAACGTGCAAGTAAAGCCCAACCAGCTGCCTGATCTACACGTCCATATTCTGCCGTTTTGGCAGGAAGCAACTCGCTATCAATCGCTTTGAGCTCTTTTTCAACGTAATTAAATAAACTATCCCGGGAAATTTCACGAGGTAAAAATGTACCTATACCATCATCTTCAGTAATGAAGGTTGATTTACCAAATAAATCCATCATAACCCAATAGTTGAAAGCGCGCAGAAAACGAACTTCAGCCCTTGACTGTTTAATATCTGTTGCTTCAGTACCGGTTATGCCCCTGCCTGCTACCTTTTCGTCCGTGGATTCACGCAAATATTCATTAATCAGCGTGATGTTATAAATTGGGCGGGCGTATATTCCTTTCAGGAACGGATCACTGCTGGTCCATTTAAGATCATGAAAGTCGTGAATAGTTTGGTCGTTCCATGCAACAATTGCCTCATCCGTAGGGAGTTCCTGACAATTGAAAAACATACGGATAAATGCTACCTGAGAACCTTCATCCAATCCTCCTGCTATATCGGGTAGGTCTGAAGGTCCTTTGTTCCCGGTTACGGATAATCCGCCATATGCTTTGGCAAGAACACTTTTATATCCTTCAGGTGTAGAATAAGCCTTATCGGAAGTAAGATCGTTTTGTGGAAACAAATCCAGTTTATTTGCACAGGATGTTGCAATCAAAATGGCAACACATGCAAAAATTATTTTTGTTATTGTTCTACTTTTCATATAATTCGTTTGTTAAAATTAAAAGTCAAGGTTAAATCCAACAGAGAATATCCTCGGACGGGGATAAATAACCTGATCAACCCCAGTTGAACTGGCATTCTCCGGATCTAATCCGGAATAATTCGTAATGACGAAAACGTTTTGAACACTTGCGGTTATCCGTAACTGAGAGGCCCTGTTTTTAAAGACTTTGCCAACATCATATCCCAGGTTGATATTGTCGAGGCGGAAGAAGGATGCATTCTCAATGTAGTAATCGGACAAATATTGCATGTTGGTGAAATTGGTTTTTAGATAATTAGTAGAAACATTATCTATGTAAACGAGCGGATTCTTCAATGCTCTTAATGTACCAACATTCGAATTAAAGTTATTGTACAGGTAATTACCCAACATAGCGTGACCTACCAAACCCATGCTCCATTTTTTATAAGTGAATTGTGTATTAACGCCAAACATGAAATCAGGTGCCGGTTTTTTATAATAGTACCTGTCGGAGGCATCGATAACTCCGTCCCGGTTTAGGTCTTCATACAAACCTTCAATCGGAGCTCCTGTAGTTTGATCATATATCTGTTTATATACAAAAAAAGTATAAGGGGCATAACCTACTGCAAATTTTCCAATATTATTGCCGGTAGCTCCTTGAATACTACTAACTTCTATTCCCGTAAAACTGGAATCCGTTTGTTTCAGCAGGTTGGTAATTTTAGATTCATTATAGGTTACATTAAATCCAAAATTCCATGAGAAATCTTTTGTTTGAACAGGAATGGTGTTTATCGTAAATTCAACACCCTTGTTTTCCATATTGCCAACATTGGTCAATAAAGATATATCGAAATTGGCACCCGGAGCGATAGGGACCAAGCTTAAGAGGTCTTTCGTTTTTTTCTTATAAACGTCAATATTACCTGAGATTCTGCCATTTAAAAATCCAAAATCTAATCCAATATTATTGGTCGTAGTGGTTTCCCATTTGATATTAGCATCATAGGCTGATGGACGCAAAAAGCTATAGAACGTATTGCCAAACTGGTATTGTGCTGTACTTTGGCTTTGGCTGTATCGGGGCTGGTATGGATAATTACTGAGAGTAGCCGGAAAATCCTGCTGCCCGGTACTACCCCACCCCAGACGAAGTTTTAAATCAGTTACTACATTACTATTTTTGAAAAATTCTTCGTTCATTTTCCAGGCCAGTGCCACAGACGGGAAATAACCAACGCGTGTGTCAGGTGAAAATTTGGAACTTGCATCCCTGCGTATAGCGGCTGTCAACAGGTATTTGTTGTCAAACGTATAATTCAACCTTCCCAAATAAGATTCAAGACGATATTCAGGTTTATCTGTTGCAAAGGTTGGAATGGTCGTTGAATCAATCACACCGGCTTGGCTGTAAGAAGCATAATTGTAAACATCAGTATAAAAATCCTGGTAGCTATGCCCCACAAGGACATCCACTTTACTTTTGACCTCCGTTAGATCTTTTGAATAAAATAGCGCAACATCTGTTAAGGTATTGGTCTTCCCCTGTTTATAATGGCTGTAAATTCCATCCTTATAGGCAACGCTTGCCATTGTTCTGGGTCTGTTATCATCTCCGATTCCTGTGGCTTTGTCAAGACCGAGGTTAAGCATCACATGCAAATCAGGGAAAAAATGCAGTTTGTAATCAAATTGTACATTTCCGATTATTCTGTCCACCTGCGAAGTATTGTCTCTTTGTTCGAGTAAACCAATCGGATTAGGAGCAACGGCACCTCCATTTGTATTAATTGGAGTCCCATCAGCCTGAAGCCATTCATAATATCCGCCATAAACACTACCAGCTTTCATTACAGGTTGGGTAGGGTCGAAACTAACTGCCCCGCCTATTGCACCACCCTCATCGGCAAAGCGGTTCTTGGTCATACTGTATTTTAAATTCAGGTTGACTGATAAATGATCTGTTAAGAATTTTGGCGAAAGATTCAGTCCCCCCGTAAAACGATCGAAGTGATTCGTTTTGAGGACGCCATCCTGGCTTAAATATCCGGCAGAAATACGAAACGGGATGTTTTTTATGCTTCCGCTTGCACTCAGGTTGTTATCCAAACTTAAGGCAGTTTGATAAATTTCTTTTTGCCAATCGGTATTTGCTGTTCCCAAAAGATTTTTGAAAGTATTATTACCGGTAGCTAATGCATCGGCATTAACAATACTTCTGATTTGATCGCCATTAAGTACATCAACATATTTCGCTACAGTACCCACTGATGCTTGGGTATTAAAATTGAATTTAACGGCCCCGGCAACCCCTTTCTTGGTAGTGATAATAAGGACTCCGTTTGACGCCCTCGATCCGTAAAGAGCTGTAGCCGAAGCATCTTTTAATACGCTTATCGATTCAATGTCGTTCGGATTAATGGTATTCAATAAGTTGGCTGAGCCGGAAAGCCCGTTCCCTTCAATCGGGACACCATCAATAACAATTAGCGGATCGTTGCTTGCATTTAATGAGGCACCGCCACGAATACGAATTGTGCTTCCACCTCCGGCGGCACCACCGCTTGAGGTAATTTGCAGGCCGGTTACTTTACCCATCAACAATTGTTCGGATGAAGCAATATTCCCTTTTAGAAATTCCTTGGCCGTTACTGCTGTTACAGTTCCGGTAAGGTCTGATTTTTTGCTGGTACCATAGGCGATTACAACGACTTCGTCGATTCCCTTTGCTTCAGAAGCCAGATCAACATTCAGCACCGAAAGCTGATTAACAGCTAAAGTTTGAGGTCGATAACCAACGTATGAGAAAACGAGTTTCGATGTGGGAGAGACCTTAATCGAATACTTTCCATTAATATCGGTAACTGTACCCGTATAGCTTCCTTCAACTAAAACGGTTACGCCAATAAGTCCTTCTTTGGTAGCCGCATCGGTAACTTTACCGGTAATCGATCTTTCCTGTGCAGTTACCGACAAGGTCAGTAATGCAAATAGGAAAAACCAAATTGCTTTCATTTTTACAAATTTGAATTTCATGTGAGTCAAATTATTAGTTCATAAATCATGATTATAAAAAATTCACCTAAGTAGGCATTAAAAGATTTACATATTTGAATATCAATTATTTATCTCCGTGAACCTTTCCATTTTTCATTTCGACACCGCAAATTAACATCCTTTTTACATTATTTTAACATTGATTTTTTGGTGAATACCAAAATATTATTATGCAAACGTTTGCGGTGACGTTTGCGGCAAACATGTTATACAACATGTTTTAAAAATCCCCTAAAAACCTAATTCACCACCTCCATTTTCATGGATCGGGACAGAATTCCGGGGAGAAGATATTTAAGAATGCATAATAAAATGGATTTGAACACGGATACCGGTTTCATGAAGGGCAGGAAATACAGCTTATGAAACACTAAATACCCATTAAATTGTCACCGAAAAAAGGAACCCGAAATTGGTGCGAGGAAGGTACGGAGTTGGTACGGACCAGATACGAAGGAAGTGGGGCGCCTTTATCGATACGATAAAGGTACTCAGGATTGAGATAAAATATATTAGATCAATGTGAGAGAAGGCCAGAGAAGACGGGAGAAATCGAAAAGTTTAACTGAAATAATCAGACAATTAACTTTAGCTCTGTTCTAAAATACTGTTGGATGTTTGATTTTTATTTATTATCTTTGATAAATTGAATATCAACGAGATGAATATCAGAAAACATATTAAGAAATTATTTGAAAGCCTCAATTCTGAAGAGCGTAGTTTGGTTTTGGAAGAGCTCAATATAGTTAATGATACTAATAATGAGCCACCTAAAGATGCTTCTGTCGATAGTTGTCCATATTGCTCTTCAACTCTTTTGAGTAAAAATGGTCATCGAGGTGTTGTACAGCGATATAAATGTAAAGCGTGCCATAAAACGTTTACTGGCGTTTCTGGGACATGTTTCCATGGTATAAAAAAGAAGAGCCAGTTTGATGAATATAGCAAACTCATGTTTGAGCAATATCTTCCAATCAAGGTAATGGCAAAGAAGATCGGTATTTCAGTACAAACTTCATTTGATTGGAGGCATAAGATTCTCAGCGGTTTGAACGCAGAATCTAAGGGGTTTAATGGAATAACCGAGATCGATGATGTGTGGTTTTTATACAGCCAAAAGGGAAGAAAAGGTCTTAAATACTCTCGTAAACGAGGTGGATCCAAACGAAAAGGAGATAACAAATATCAAGTAAAGATGCTAATCACAGCAGACCGCAAGAATAGTAAAGACTTTTCGGTAACCAGGATAGGCAGAATTTCAAAGTCAGACATAGAACGCAAAGTTGGAGGAAGGTTTAATAAGTTGTGTACGTTAGTGTCTGATAAACATCGAAGTATCTCTGCATTTGCTAAGTCAGAAAAGATAGCCCATGTAAACTTTAAAGCATCTGAACACACTGCCGGAGGAGAATTTCATGTACAAACTGTCAATAATTTGGCTTCGAGAGTGAAAACGATAGTCAATCATCAATTCAGAGGCGTTTCAACAAAATACCTTCAAAACTATTCTAATTGGTTCGCGATGAACGAAGAAAGGAAATCAGATGAGAATAGTAATTTGAAATTACAGGATGAAATGAAACAGAATAAAAAAGCCTGGGGTGTCTTTACAAATATTGAAGGTTACTATAAAGATTTCATAGAGAAACTCTCAGAAAGGACTTACAGATGTCCAACAAAAAGAAATTGGTCGTCAGCTATTCAAAATAAGGATGTTATAGGGATTAATGCTTATTTATAAACTATCAACCGTATTTAAGAATAGAGCCTTAACTTTTAATGATAAATTAAAACCTCTTCCCCAAAAAAGACGGTTGTTTGTTTCAATTTATAATCTTCCCATAAAACGATCACCGGAAAAAGGAACCCGATGTTGGTACGAGGAAGGTCGGGAGTTGATACGGACCAGATACGGAGGAAGTGGGGCGCCTTTATCGATAGATAAAGGTAGTGAAAAAACGTATAGTCTGGATTGACTTTTTCTGAGATGGACGGCGACGGACGCTGCATTGCTCTTTTCTTTGATGATTTTTATTGGGAAAAT
>JAATGF010000059.1 GCA_015654795.1 Bacteroidales bacterium | reverse complement strand
TTTTTCGGGGAGGGGTTAGATGTCAGTCGTTTGCAACGACAATTATATCGCATAATATTACCAGAAGTGGCTGTTGGTTATTGTAAAGGAGTGGCTAACATTACATTGGAAATTTAAGGATGAGTTGTAAACTCAAAACCACAATCCCCTCGTTACAAACGAGGAGATTTATAACACAGTCATGCAATAACATACAATTTGCTTTCTGCCGTTTCGCGGCATCTCGCGGCACCTTGTTCACTTTTGATCGTTATTCTTTTTTAAATCCCTAATTTTGAGTTATCAATTAAGCGAACATCACCTCATTCGTATTTGCTTCGTATTTCCTTCGTACCTGATTCGCTATTCCGTGATCCTGCTTTTCGATGTGCCATTCCTCTCCCCGAACCCTATATCGGCAGCAGGTTATGAAGGGTGTGATCAGGAATGCAACAGATGCTCAATTTGAGAGTACGTAAAAGTGGTCAGCGTGGAATGTCGTGTAAACTAATGATGCCTGATTCAAAAAAGGGATCCCGAAGCTTCTGGATTGCCGTACACTCTGGAATACTGATAAGACGGAAACAGGAATAAAGGGTAATTCTTAATTATATATGGTTGTTGAAGTAGCTCTGAATTTGCAATGAAGGGATCAGACAATCATTCGGCTAAAGAATTGGCTCTCCTTATTTTCTTGCAATTTTGAATTAGAAAAACGAAGGTTGTTAATGACTTGGCTATTCCAATGATTTTATGTCTTCTGCAAAATCAAACTGTAAATCTTCGTGTAATGTGGCGACCGTTTTTTTGATTCGCAGAATTAGGCGAAGATATATATTTTTAAGGGTGAGGTTATTACGCAAAGGAACCTCTTTTCTGAATTTCTTACAGAAATAGATCAGTAATTCTGCTTCTGTGCGTTTTTGCCCCGAATATCGGATTCGTTGATTGGTGAAAGTGAGTGCCTTGCGAACACCTTTCTTTGTCATATACGGAGTTGATCGGGTTAATTCGCGGAAGTGTTGGTCAATCTCAGTTTTTACGCTCTTAATATATTCGGGTTCGTCATCAGCCTCGAAAAGGAGGTAGGAGAGGAGTTCTTTATTCTCCTTCTTATGTCTTGCTAATCTGATACATAAGTCAGGCAAATCACCGGGGGGGGCATTTTTTAAAGCCCGTCTCAACTCCGAAAGGGATGCCGTCGTCATCGGGTATAACGGCTTTTTCTGAGTGGAACCAGCAAATATTCGAGTCCGTTCAGCTTGATTTCGTAAATGGTTTGCAATTGAATTCCCAGCTTGCCTTCCGGAAAACCTTTTTGTTCGAACCACTCGAGGTATGAAATGGGGAGATCGCATAAAAGCGTTCCTTTATATTTTCCGAAAGGCATTTGCGTTTGTGTAAGCTGGAGCAAGAGATTTGGATCGGGACTCATATAATGGATTTGATTTTAAGTATTGCTTTAAAAGTGTGAATATTAGAGTTATATGAAGTGCTGAATGATAAATTACCGATGATTTATTTTATTTGGCACGCTTAACTAAACCAGACATCAGTACCTCTTGCCGCATTATGGACCTCGCCTTTAAATACGTATCCCGATTCTTCAACCGAATGTTTTATCTTTAAATTATCTATTTCGTTTCCCGAAACTCTGACCTGTCCATTAGTCAGGTCAGCAATCACATCCGCAATCCCGGAGATGCTATTAATACTTCTTTCAACATGAGCCTTGCAGTTTTTGCAGGTCATCCCTTCTACTATAAAAGTTTTAATTATCATGTCATTCATTTTTAGTAAACCGTTTCTTCTGTTCGTTTTTCATTTATCCCGGATCAGGTAAATCATCTTTCCCCGGAAAGCATGAAGAAATGCAGCAAAGCAAGGACCTTTCATCAGTCAGGTGACTTATTTTATTAGCTATAGCTCCCTGAATGCTTTAAGATGCTCCAAAATCGACTTGTTCATTTGGACTAATTCTAAATAGTGATCAAATATAATGCTATTGTAAGACAGTATTAAATTTTTTCACAAAAAATAACAGTCAAAAAGATAAAGTCGAAAAGTAAACATTTTCACTTTTACAAATGTTTATAACAGTGGAACCTTAAAAACACCTGATATGAAACAAGTTTGGGCGCAAAACAAGATACGTTATGATATTATGAATTCTATATATTCTTCGGTTTTTTTCCTGCTCGGTCAAATCCGGATGAAGTTGTTTTTCATGGTTACTCTTTTGTATGCTTCTTCATTTTTATTAATGGGGCAGGCGCCGGCGGATACCGTGAAATATTGGAAGGTAAGTGGTAAAAGCTCTCTCAATTTTTCACAAGTATCGTTAACCAATTGGTCTGAAGGTGGTGATGGATCGGTTGCCGGAGCATTCCTTTTTGGAATTACTGCCAATAAATTGAAGGGGCGCAATTCGTGGGATAACAACTTCGCTTTTGAATACGGAATGACAAAGAATAATAGCGAGTCGCTTCGTAAAAGTGTTGACCAGATTTACCTTTCGTCGAAGTATGGTTACGAAATCGGAAAACCCTGGTATCTTTCAGCTCTTTTCGATTTTAAAACCCAGTCGGGAAAGGGTTTTAACTATCCCAATACTGATATTTATATTTCGCGATTTTTCGCTCCGGCGTATATGAATTTCGCACTGGGCTTTGACTTTAAACCAAATGCTGATTTTTCATTGATGGTGTCACCCGTAAGTACTAAATTTACATTTGTTCTTGATGACTTTCTCGCCTCCACGGGTTCATTTGGCGTTGATCCGGGAAATCGTTTCAGGGCCGAGCTTGGTGCTTACTTAAAAATGACTTACATTAAAAAAACGCTCGTGAAAAATGTTGATTTTCAGACAAGACTTGATCTGTTTAGTAATTATCTGAAAAGCCCGCAAAATATTGATGTTAACTGGGATGTGAAATTCGATATGAAAATAAATGAGTGGCTCTCGGCTAATCTTGGGACGACGCTTAAATACGATGATGATGTCAAATTTAAAGATAGTGCCGGACTTGAACATGGTGCCCGAATTCAGTTCAAACAATTTTTGGGCGTCGGCCTTTCGGTTCAATTCTGATTATTAATAAATATTTTAAACATAAAACTCAACAGGAATGCCAGATTTATCTACAAGTTATTTAGGACTTCAGCTTAAAAATCCGATTATTGTGGGAAGTAGCGGACTCACCGATTCTGTCGAAAAGATTAAGAACCTTGAAGATATGGGTGCGGGGGCTGTTGTGCTTAAGTCGCTTTTCGAGGAAGAGATCATCATCGAGATGGAGGAGACTATTTATACAATGACCAATCGGCATTTTGTGTTTCCGGAGACGATGGATTATATGGAAACCGTTGTTAAAGACGACATTTTGTTGGATTATCTCCAACTCATTACCGATGCAAAAAAGACTGTTGAAATTCCAGTAATAGCAAGCATTAATTGTGTATCTTCACAAAAGTGGACCTATTTTGCTAAGGAGATCGAAAAAGCCGGAGCAGATGCACTTGAACTAAACCTGTTTTTTCTTCCATCAGATAATCAGCGTGGAGAGAAAGATATAATGGAGGAAACTTTTGAAATTATCTCGAAAGTGAAAGGGATTATCCGGATTCCTGTTGTATTGAAAATTAGTACGTTTCAATCGAATCTAATTCGTTATGTGGAACATATTGATCAGTCGGGAGTTGAGGGAATCGTTCTTTTTAACCGGTCGTGGTTGCCCGATATCGACATTA
This sequence comes from Bacteroidales bacterium, assembly GCA_015654795.1. GTDB lineage: Bacteria > Bacteroidota > Bacteroidia > Bacteroidales > Prolixibacteraceae > JAAFHB01. The sequence goes on along the minus strand of JAATGF010000059.1, from coordinate 43,787 downwards.
ATAATCTCGTTATTTCATCTGGGTTTGTACTAAGTTCACCATCTGACTTGGGAAATACGCTGCGCTGGGTATCAATAGTTTCTGGTCGGGTTAATTGCGATATTGCTGCGTCGACAGGGATTCATGATGGCGCCGGTCTGATTAAACAATTATTAGCCGGTGCTCATGTTTGCCAGATTGTTTCTACGTTATATATTAACGACTTATCACAAATTCGCAAGATGACTGATGAACTTTCGAAATGGATGGAGGTGCACGAGTTTGAATCAATAAACGAATTCCGGGGTCGTTTAAGTCAGTCCAATAGCGGTAACCCTGCAGCCTGGGAACGGGTTCAGTTTATGAAAAACTTTCGAAATCTTATTCAATAATTGTTTGAGAATTGCAGAAATCTGCATTTTGGGGGAGATGGAGATGGATAGGGATAATTTATTACTGTGCGACAAATTGGTAAGTAATTGTCCCTTTTTGTTTTTCGGGTGCTGAAGGATCTGCATTGAACCACGTTTTCTCCGCTGCCTGTTTGGCATAAGCGAGAATGGTCATATCGGAGATTTTAGGATTAGGACGAGGATCGGCGCTCAGAACCTGACCGTCGCGTCCGACGACGATATCAACAATTACTTCCCCGCCACCTTCGGCAAGGTATACCGGAATTGGCAGTCTTGCGTGAAAGCGGTTTTCCAGGAAATAGTGAATATTCGATTTTCCTTTAAAATTCGATTGCTTGACCTCTTCACGGGTTTTCCCTTCTGTGTTGTCTTCCGGCATCCGTATATCGCCAATCTTTGGAATTTTCTTCGCAAGTGTTTTATTGACATCGTTCACCAACTGTTTCGCTGCTGCTATTTCGTTGTTGTACTCTTTGTCGAAAAAAGGATCGCTCGAACGTGAAGATGATCTGGAACCGTCACTAGGTGCGTCATTTACAGCGCGATTTGATGATATTTGATCTGATCCGGACGTTTGCCTTGTCGGAGTTGTATTCTCCGATTGTTTCTCTTGTTCGGGTTCAGGGAGTTTTATTTCCTTTACAGATAAATCTAACAGAACAGCCTCCTCGTAAGATTTTTTGCTATAATCCAGATTGGAGGTCAGCAGTATAATTAATACAATGATGTGAAATACCAGCGTGGTAATCACTCCATAGATATTCTGTCTATATATTTCCTTGACCTTTCCCATTTGTTCGGCAAAAATAGACAATTTAAATTGCAGCCCTTCCTTCCTTCAGCATAAAATCTACTTTAGGTTGTTTCAAAAGATAATCCCTGCAAATTTGCATTTTCAAGGGTGTAAAATATGCGCGCTGCGGTAATTTCATCAGCCGAAACCTTAATGATTGATAAGACTCAATTCAATTCTGCAGGACAGCGATTGATCGGTTAGCGCTACGTATAGAGGGATGTTGAAGCTTGTTCAATAAAAATGAGGCTGTTAGAAAAGACAGCCTTTTTGTTTCTTCACTAAAATCGTTTGCCTACACCTGACACCTGAAGCATCGGATAATTTTATCTAACGATGTTCTGATTGAAAGGAATTCAACGATGTTGGGACACTCTTCTTTAAAGACGAGTCAAATCTATGCAAAAATTGTAGATTCTGCTGATTTTCATTTTTAATCTAAAAAAATGGTAAAAAAAGTGAAAAATGTATAGATTTGGGGCGATGGAAAAAAAACAAATAATATTGTCAGATAAGGAATTGTGGATAGACTTTATATCAGGGAAAAAGGACGCCTTTAAAACAATATATGAGAAATATTTTCCCGAATTATTTAAATATGGATGTTACTTTTCAGATGATGAGGATTTGGTAAAGGATTGCATTCAGGATCTTTTTGTTAATTTATATAATTACCGTTTGAAGCTAAAACTAACCGATAAAATAAGACCTTACCTGATAGCTTCTTTTAAAAGAAATATTTTTAATAAACTTCGGTCAGAATCAGAAGAGAAAAAAAGACAATTACGCATCGACAGTTTATCTTTTGATTATTCCTTTCCCGAAGATACAGCCGAAAATGATGATAATAAAATAGCTTTATTGCAAAATGCAATGAATGAGTTAACAGCAAGACAGCGGGAAGCGATTTATTTAAAATATGTTACGGGTCTTAGTTACGAGGAATTATCTGCTGTTATGAATCTAAGTTACCAGGGATCACGGAATTTAATTTGTCATGCAATGGAAAAATTGCGAAAAGTGATATCAAATAAGGCTCTTTTTCTTTTATCAATTATTTGTAAAGTACCTCTCCTAAAAAAGAATTAATTATTCCATTTGGCTGTACGATACGATTTCTATATCCGAAAAGCTGGCTCTATGACGTTTGGCGCAAGCAATTTAAGTTGACAATGTGCAAAATCGAATACAGCATCTAAATCTTCATAACGAAACGGAAGAAGCGAATGGATGAGTTTTATGCTAACCAATAGGAATAAATAAATGTCGTTTTTTGCCAATACAGGATTTGTGGACTTTCAAAACGTAGTGCAATCTCAATTTATTTTTATCATAATTAAAATAAATTGATCAAATTTCTTCGTGTCGCTCTCGCGTCGTGTTCGGTTTAATAAAGATTCTTTGCATAATAGATAATTGTAGCCCCATCGCCTTATCGTTCTGTCGCCTCACCGCCCCATCAAATCATCTCCCTGCTCCACTTTTGTAAATACGACATTTTTTTATTCCCGGCACTTAAATCATCAGGAATGAGAATAATTCCAACTTCAAAACAAATAGCGCAGGGGAAAACCTTTACAAATGTTTAATTTAAAGATCTTTAAGTCCAGAGCCACTTAAGCCAACTTTCATCTAACCTTTCAGGGAAAAGCTGGATAAGGTTGGATTATTGAGCCATCGGCTTTTTATTAAGGTTGTGGAAGGAGGGAAAATAAGGTTTTATAAAAAATCTGATTTAATAAAGCAAAATGGGTGGTAGGACAAAATTCAGAAATGAGTCGTAACCCTGAAGGAATTGAACTATCTGATATGCAATATTTTAATTATTTTTTTGTATTTGGGATAAAAAACATGGAAAATATTGGTTACAAAAGGACCTGTTTTTTCATTTATGGGGGAATAATGAATCTTTGTAATGAATTCAACAACACAAAATCAATTTCAGAATTTCATAGATAATCAATTCTTCGTTGATTGGGTGAAGAATCCTACTGCTGAGAGTGATCAATATTGGAAACAGTATATTGCCGACCATCCTCTTGAAAAAGAGTATATTGACCAGGCAAAATACCTTCTGGTAAGGTTTCAGGCAGAAAAAAAGAAACCAAATGATGACGATATCAGAAATGTTTGGTTAAATATCCAGGCAAAGTTCCTAACTCCTCGCCGAAAGGTCAGATACATAAATATTTGGTCGGCTGCGGCCTCTATTATTTTAATCATTGGTATTAGTGCCGGAGTATTGTTACGGATAATCCCGCATATGCGGGATCGGGATACATCTGTAAACTATGCTTCCATGGCAACGACTGAATCTGAAGGGAATGAGGTTAAACTCATTTTTTCCGACAATTCGGAAAAACGATTTGCCGCTGGTGATCCTGCTATTAAGTATAATCAGAATGGAGAGATTCTGGTTGATTCTATGACTTTAGCCAATGAAATATCTACTCCCAATAAGTCTGACAAAGAAGCATTTAATCAATTGGTAGTACCCAAAGGCAAACGATCCAGTTTGACCTTTTCAGATGGTACAAGGTTATATCTGAACTCAGGGAGTCAGGTGATTTATCCGGTGACTTTTAATAAAAAGTCAAGAGAAATCTATGTCCGGGGAGAGGCATATCTGGAGGTCGCGAAGGATGCTGGTTGGCCGTTTATTGTAAAGACCGATCATTTGAGCGTTAAGGTACTGGGAACAGAATTTAACATTAAGTCTTATCCTGATGAGACTAATTCTTCGGTTGTTCTTGTGAAAGGTAGCGTACAGGCGATTGTAAAGTCACAAAAAATATTAATGAAAGAAAGCCAGTTATTCACTTTAGACAATACTACAGAAAAAACATCGCTAAGAAAAACCGATGTGCTGGAATATGTATCATGGAAAGATGGCTGGATGTACTGTACAAACGAGAGAATTGAGGATATTGCCAGAAAATTATCGCGTTATTATGATGTGAATATTCAGATTAATGATGATAAAGTGAAAGATATGACTTTAACAGGAAAATTGGATCTTCAAACTGAATATCAGGAAATTCTTAATGTTATCAGTTTCATAGCTCCCGTTGATTATAAAATAATTGATGGGAATATAATATTATCATCCAAAATTAAATAAGTATGCCTATGTGAGACTAAAAAACTATTTCTATTAAAAAAGCAAAAAAGACAGGCTATACTACGAATATAACCTGCCCAATGTTTTAACTGCACGTTCTTGTTAATTAATTGCAAATTAAAATCTGAAGCAAATTTATGAAAAAAAACAAGTTTTTAGTTCCCTTAAACGGGAACTTGAAAAAATTATTGCTGACAATGAAGCTATGTCTGCTATTTTTATTGATTTCTGCCGCATCACTGATGGCCAATAGTGTTTATTCTCAGAATACCACTTTGTCTATTCATTTGAAGAATGCCACATTGAGAGATTTGATTACTGAAGTTGAAAAACAGAGTGAGTTTATTTTTGTTTTTTACGACAAAGCAGTCGATTTGGACAGACAAATCGATGTAGAGGCAGATAATCAAACTGTTGATAAAATATTAGATAAAATTTTTAAGTCGTCTGAATTGACCTACCGGATTTTTGATCGACAGATTGGCCTTGGGAAACGTGATCCTGTAACGGGAGAAATTGATCTGCCAACCTCATTGGATAAACTGATGGCAGCCGATAAGAAACTAACTGGAGTAGTTAAGGACAACAAAGGAGTTCCTTTGCCCGGAGTAACTGTAGTTGCGAAAGGAACCGCCATTGGTACGATTACCGATAAGGATGGCCAATTCAAATTGGCTGTTCCGGCGGATGTCAAAACAATAGTGTTTTCTTTTGTGGGAATGAAAACTCAGGAGATTTCCGTTCTAAGTAATACAATAATTAATGTTGTATTGGAAGAGGAAACCATTGGTTTGGAAGAGGTTGTGACTGTAGGATACGGGGCCCAGAAAAAAGTAAGTATTATTGGTTCGGTGACCACAATTGAACCTAAGAAACTGATTACCTCGAATGCCAACTTGAGCAGTAGTTTAGCCGGTCAGTTATCGGGAGTTTTGGCTGTGCAGCGTTCTGGCGAACCTGGCAGCGACCAGAGCGATTTCTGGATTCGGGGGGTTAGCACATTTAATGCCAATTCGCAAAAGGCAATGGTATTGGTCGATGGAGTCGAGCGGGACATGAACAATGTTGATCCTTTGGATATTGAGTCATTTTCAATCCTTAAAGATGCCACTGCCACTGCTGTTTATGGGGTACGGGGAGCCAATGGCGTTATCCTGATCAATACTAAAAAAGGAAAGAAAGGGGATCCTAAAATACAGGTGCAGCTCGAAAAAAGCATGAATACCCCGGTGCAGTTGCCCGAATATATTGATGGTGTGAAATATATGGAAGTTTATAATGAAGCCTGCCGAAATAGCGGAGTTACTGAAAAATTTCCTCAGACTCGTATTGATAAAACCAGAACAGGTGAAGATACGGATTTGTATCCAAATGTGGATTGGATGAATGAGGTTTTTCAGAACTTTTCAACAAACGAGAAGGTAAATATGAATGTTTCAGGAGGTTCTGAAAAAATTCGTTATTATGTTTCAGGGGCATATCTTCATGAAAATGGAATATTGAAAACCGATGAGATGGAAGACACAAAGTCAAAATTGAAATTCGATCGGTTTAATTTCAGAAGTAATATTGACATTGATCTGTCAAAAACTACCTTGTTCAAACTAAACTTGGGTGGTTATTATAAAGAAAAGGGTGAGCCCGGTTATGGAGTTTCCGATATCTTTATGGCAACTTTAGCTGCAACTCCAATAGGCTATCCTAAAATATATTCTGATGGCTCATATGCACATCTTGGGGGTAGCCAAATTAATCCATGGATGGCATCAACACATTCGGGCTATTCAATGAACACCGAAAATCAGATTGAATCAACCATTGCTCTTGAACAAAAGCTCGATTTTGTTACCAAAGGATTAAGTGCTAAAGGGTTGTTTTCCTTCGATGCCTATAATGACCAGTTAACAGTTCTGCAAAAGAATCCAACCACCTATTATGCCACCGGACGCGGCGAGGATGGAGAACTAATCTTAAAACCAGAGGAAGGAACTGATTATGTCAGCCTGTCAAGTGAGTCAAATAACAGTACAAGAGCAACTTATATTGAAGCTCAGGTCAATTATCAGAAAGCAATTGCCGATGTACATAATATCTCCGCATTGCTTCTATACAATCAGTCGAGTTCAAAATACACTCCAGCTTCAACCGAAGTGGGATCGCTTCCATACCGAACCAATGGTTTGGCAGGCAGGCTAACGTATAACTATGCCGACCGATATTTTGTCGAAGGAAACTTTGGGTATAACGGGTCAGAGAATTTTGCTCCGGGTAAAAAATATGGTTTTTTCCCTTCAGTTGCTGCCGGATGGCTGATTTCGCAGGAAAGTTTTTATTCGAAGAATCTTACAAAATATATCAACAAACTGAAAGTTAAAGCTTCGTACGGTCTGGTTGGTAACGACCAAATTTCGGCCAGTCGGCGTTTTGGTTACCTGACCATCCTGACTACAGGCCTCAATGGGTATTCATGGGGTTCTGATGGTAAATATACCTGGGGTGGAATTGGTGTTTCGGAATATGGCGACAGCCGAATGACCTGGGAAAAAGCAAAAAAAGCCAACTTTGGACTTGAAGCCGGGTTTTTGAATATGATTGATTTAAGTGTTGATTATTACCAGGAATACCGTTCAGATATTTATATGCGTATGAATTCGGTACCTGCTTCAACCGGGATCACCAATTTGCCATATGGTAATCTTGGTGAAATGTCAAATCACGGTGTTGATATAAGCCTGATAGTCAATAAGAAAATAAATAAAGACATGTTCCTGTCGGTCAATGGTTCATTTACTTATGCCCGCAATAAAATCGAAAAAATGGATGAGCCGGAATCGAAATATGCTTATCAGAACAAAACTGGAAAGCGTTATGGCCAGATATTCGGTTTATTGGCTGAAGGACTTTATACGGCCAATGATTTCAATGAGGATGGCACGCTGAAATCGGGACTTCCGGTTCCTTCCTATATGAACAAGGTATTTCCCGGTGATATTAAATACACCGACTATAACAACGATAAAACCATAAATGACTATGATAAAGTGGCTATTGGTTATGGCGTAAATCCCGAAATCGTTTATGGCGTTGGTGCAAGTATTCAGTACAAAAATTTCGACCTGGGTTTCTTGTTTCAGGGAGTTGCTCACGCTTCATTGATGTTAGGCAATGATGATTCAGGTATTTCATCGTTTTTCTTTCCGGCTCAAAGTAGTGGAACTCAGGGGAATATTCTGAGTAACATTGATGATCGGTGGACTGTTGACAATCCGCGACAGAATGTATTCTGGCCACGTTTGTCAACCAATGGAATTAACAGGAACAATAACCAGCCATCAACCTGGTGGTTGCGAGATGCAAGTTTTTGTCGTTTGAAAAATCTTGAAGTGGGTTATAGGATCGATGCCTTAAAGAGCAAGATCAGTTTACTGCGTGTTTACCTGCGCGGAACTAACCTGTTAACTTGGAGCAAAGACTTTAAAAATTTATGGGATCCGGAATTGGCCTCGCCTAACGGAATGAAGTATCCGTCGAACGAAGTTGTAACTCTGGGCCTTGAAGTGAATTTCTAAACCAAAAAATTAGTCGAAATGAGAAAAATACTTTATATATCGTCAATTCTGTTTGTTCTGATGTTTTCTTCCTGCAAAGATTACCTTGATCAGACACCTCAGGGATTACTCACCCAGGAAGTGGTTTTTGATAATCCTAAAACAATAAAGAAATGGATTGCCAATTGTTATTCTTATATTCCGGTTAATCATCTGACAATTGGATATCCCTATGGGGGATCTCCCGTTGCTCAGGGTGGATGGAATGGGATGTCTGATGAACTGGATTATACCGGAAACTTTGCGGGCTCCGGATATTGGGCCGATGCAGTTCAGAAAGGGAACTGGACAGCCAGTTCACCTACCAGCGATCAATGTAATTACTGGGCGCATTTTTATCAGGCAATCCGACAGATTCATTCGTTTTTAAATTCAGTACATGCTACAGGAGAATTTTCGGAGCAAGATGTCGAAAATGCCAAACTTGAAGTTCGCTTCCTCCGGGCTTACTACTATGCTTACCTGATTCAGGTTTATGGAGCGGTTCCTCTGATTCTGGATGAAGTGTCGTTCTCTGAAAAAGGCGATTTTCCCCGTACTCCTTATGATGAAATCGTAACGTGGCTAGATACTGAGTTAAAAGACCTTGCAGATAAGCTGCCTTCTTCAGTTGATGATAAATCATGGTATTACGGACAACCAACCAAAGGAGCTGCCCTGGCGGTAAGGGCACGCATGTTGTTGTATGCTGCACGTCCTTTGTATAATGGGAATGCTGATTTGGCAGGATTAGTCAATTCGGATGGAAAGGCTTTATTTAATACAACTTACAGTGCCGATAAATGGAAAAAAGCTGTTGATGCAACCAAAGATTTGTTGGATATGGGAATTTACGAACTGCATAAAGAGTATAACACTGACGGATCAATTGATCCATACATGTCACTGATCAATACATTCTTTAATTCAAAGAATAAGGAGATCATTTTTGCCAGAACCGATAACGCCAATAATTATGAATGGGACAGCTTCTGTACTCCTCCTACATCTGATCCTGCTGACTGGAATGCGCTTGGCTTTTTGTCTGTAACTCAGGAAGCTGTTGATGCTTTCTATACTAAGAATGGTCTCGACATTAAAGAGGACCCCTCTTATTCTGAATCAGGTTTTTCAACAGCTCCGCTTTATGCTACAAATACGAAATGGGAAGACGTTTCTGATGAGGTTGGCCTTCTTGCTCCTGCCGGAACCTATAACATGTATATCAATCGGGAACCACGTTTCTATGTCGACATCATGTTTAACGGGCAGGTTTGTCCTCAGTCAAAACAAATTGTTGATTTTGCTTCGTGGGGAGGTGACTGGTATCACAATCAAACAGGCTATTCACCAAGGAAGATGGTCGATCCAACATTTAACAGCATCAACAAGGCAACACTTTATCGTCCGGTGGTGCTTTACCGCTTGGCTGAGTTTTATCTGAATTATGCCGAAGCACTAAACGAATATCAACCTGGGAATCCCGACATTTTGAAATATGTAAATTTTGTTCGTGAACGTGCCGGTATTCCTGCACTTTCATCGTCTTTACTTTCTGATAATGAAAAAATGCGTGAGGCCATTCTGCGCGAACGTCAGGTTGAATTTTTCTGTGAAAGCCTTCGCTATTTCGATATCACTCAGTGGAAAAAAGGAGAACAAATCCTGAATACAAGCGTCCATAGTATGAATATCAGTACTGTAGTGAACGCACCTGCAACAGCTGACTTTTACAAACGGATTAGTTACGAAAACCATGTATTTAAAAATTATTTCAGTTTGTTCCCGATTCCGTTTGACGAAATCAACAAGAACAAAAATCTGATTCAAAATCCAGGATGGTAGTAATCTGGAAACCTGTTAGGTTTTAATAGCCTGACAGGTTTCTATAAAATATGCAATAGAACAAACTGCTCATGAAAACGATCTTTTTACTTTTTTTCATACTTTCCGTGTTTATATGCCACGCACAATTGACTGTCAAATGGGAAGACCTTTCGGCTCCTGACTTCCCTAAAGCTGTTGAAAATTCAGGAAAGCTTTGTGTAGTTCCGTTGGGAATCATTGAAAAACATGGACCATGTTTACCATTGGGAACCGATTTGATGATCGTGCGCGATGTGGTTTTAAAAGCGGCACAAAAGGAATATGTGGTTGTTTTTCCTGAATTTATTGCAGGACAAATTAATGAAGCTCGTCATCAGCCTGGAACAATTGCCTACAGCCCGGATCTGGTATGGCGAATTCTGGAAGAAACCTGCAATGAAATAGCTCGCAACGGTTTTGAAAAGATCATATTGGTAAACGGACACGGGGGAAACAATGCAATGTTGTCCTATTTTGCCATGGCACTCTTGAGCCGGAAACACAACTATGCCGTTTATGTGGCCAATGGATGGGATATTTATGCCGACGAAGCCCAGAAAAGGGCGGTAGAAGGTCTGTTCGCCAAACTTCCTGAAAACTCGCTTGGTCATGCCGGTGCCGACGAAGCTGCCGAAATAAAAATCATTCGTCCTGAATTATTTAAGCCTGAAAAAGCAAAAACTCAGTCTGGAGAGAATTTGGCAAGGCTAAAACACCTGACCAATGTTTCTACAGGAATCGATTGGTATGCTTGTTTTCCAAATCATTACGCCGGAAATGCTGCAGCAGCTACCGATGAGTTGGGGAAAGCCATGCTTAACGCCACTACTAATGGGCTGGCTAAACTTTTTGGTGAAGTAAAGACCGACACGGAAGTGCTGAAATTGCAAAACCAATTTTTCGATCAGGCTGAAAAGCCTTTAAAAACAGACCAATAGAGTAAGCCCAATTTTTTTGTTTTCTCCAAATGCCCAATGGAACTACAATGTATATTGCTTTCGGGTTTTGCTGTTAGAGCATGTTTTGAAATTTAAAAATATGCTTAGTGAACGTACTTTTGGCTGGATTAATTTCTTTTGCAGACTTTCAAAAGACTACGAACACGCTCAAATAAATGTGCTGAATCTATGCTGCTATTTGCCAATTGTGCAGGAATATTGATTCGTATAAGTTTAAATTCAGCCATTTAAAACCAAAGCATGCTCTTTGTGACAAGTGCTCTATCCTATTTTCTCAGGAAATACAAAATCTTAGTAATTTCTTAATATTTGATTATTCGTGGTCTGTGTAGCCTTGCCACTAGTCGTTGAATTTTACAACGGGAAAATTTCCCTCTATTACTTTTAAAATCTAATTAAGAATGCGCCGTCCTAAAGAAACGATAGGGAATTTTTCGGGACGACCTTATAATCTCAAAGAAATAAAATTTAGAAAAACCGAAATGCAGATGAGAAAGCAAATGATTGTTTTAAGTTTGTTTGTATTGTACTTATTTTCTGGTTGCGAAAGTAATGCGCAGCCTATTGCGCCTGAACAAAAAAAAGATCTGAGAATGCATTTGGTACAGGGCGAAGGCTCGTTAACTGTTGCCGACACGGTGCATATTGAGTTGGGTGCACCAGTTGAAGCAGGCAAAGTTATACTGGTTTCGCTTGATGGCGAGTACCTCCCCAAAGAAAATGCTTATACCATTAGGCTAGTTGACGACAAGGACCAACAGGTAAAAATGTATGGAGGCTGGTACCAGAAAAACAGGATGTCATATTTTGTGACCTCTGGTGATACCCGCAAGTACTATGTCGAAGTTATTCCTGATCAGCAGGTTATAGAGTATGTTGTTAAGGTTAAAGTCGACGATTGCCTGCCTGCAATGAGCAAACTCGATGCATTGGGTAATCCATGCAGTCTCCTGACTTATATGATCTCGAATTCGCCGGAAGAACTTAAACCAGAGGAAAATTGTTTGGGCGAGAATGGATTCTATTTGGTTCGCAGTATGTTACAGGGAAACGCCAACGTTTACTGGGAACATTGCAACGACATCGGTTATGCCCTGAAATTTGGTGTATTGATGTGGAACAGAGATTCGGACCCTATTAAGGTAAAACTGAATTCGACCAGTGCCATTAGCTGGACCGAAACCAATGGAATGAAAGGTGCTATGTGTGGCGTCTGGCACGATTGGTTCGATAATAAATTGAAGGGTAACGAGCTGAACGTGGGTAATATAATTGAGTTGCCGGCTTATAATGTATCTAATCCTTCGGGATCAGCTAGGTGGATTTTCATAAGCACGGTTCCTGCGAACGAACCGGTAAAAAGCACCTTTAATGGATTGCTGAATGTGAGTATTCAAAACGCTGACGGATCTCAATACAGCGGAATAAAATTGTTTTGTGATGTTTATGCACTAACTCCGGGAAAGGAGAACCAGGTACTCAGCAAAGTGGCGACTAACGACATTGCCACTACACCTAATACACTGAGAGGTTCAGGGGTAGGGGCGATGGTGACTACTACGCTTCCCGACCGCCAGATTACAGTCGATTCGCCTTATCGGTTTGTCATTACGGGTTTTGATCCTCCAATCTTCCAGAAAGGCGAAAATATTGTAACGACCTATTCCGATCAGAAAGGGCAGGCTTTTCAATTGCCAACCTGTTACGGCTATTCGGTGGTATACAGGTTTAAATGCGGCAGATTTAAAAGCGACAAATCCATCAAAGCCGGATTCCGGATGAACCCAAATTCGAATGTGGATGTCTGGTCGGGTGCTTATGTGATTGTGAAACGCTGGCGTGACGGTCAGGTAATGTCTGAACAGATCATGGTGACCAAAAACGACTTGGTTATTTTTGACGATAACGTACCTCAAAACACCGAAACCACTTACGATATAGTCGTTAGCGGGATGAGCAGTCTTCCGGTTGAAGTGGTATTTACCAATTAACCCAAATTACGCATTTAAAGTAAAATTTGAATTCTGGGAACGGCTGTAAGCCTTATTGGATAAAGGGTATAGCGATTTTAATTAGTTGTGCATAAGCTAACAACAATATAGGGAAATGCTTCCTCCATATTAGTTCCATGTTAAGCCCATGTCGATTCCATACGGGGACCGAATACATAAGATACATAATTGATATAGTAAAAAGACATGTATTGTCCCCCTACTTTAGCATTTTTTTGCGTAAGGTGAGTTAATTATTCCATTATTCTTCCTGATTATCAAGGTTTAAATAAGGGACAGAAAATTACCATTTTATAGCATGAAATAATGTGGAATATTTTAGATATTATGGAAGGAAACGGGTAGATAAGAAAACCAATTGCATTTGGGAATCCACAAGAAACAAAAGCTGAATATTTAAAGGATTTGATTTTCATTGTTAAAGATTAACTTTCGCTAACATATAGCCAATGGCGGGGGAAATGGGTATTTGAAGCTTTATAACCCGCGTCAGTACTTGTATCGGTTACAGGAACGTAGCCCGGACACCGCCACTAGTCATATACGTGACCGTTAGACGCAATTTTTAAAGTAGTCTTCGGTCGGCTGTAATCCTTCCGGAGATGTTTATTTTATTCGTTTGACAGTGAAAATTCTTTTCCCGCAAAAAGAGAGGCAAGCCCTGAAAGTTGTTTGAGTCTTAGAATTTCATCTGCATCCATTCCTATGTGTTTCATGATCCAGGCATCGCCCATGCCAGCTTTGGTCAGCTCACTTACAATGTTTGTCAATAGATCAATATCGTGACTCCCTTTTGCGCGATTGTGACGAATGGTGCTGGCCATGCGATTGGAAAGATCTTTTTTAATCACTACTACCGGAAGCAATCCATTTTCTCTGTCATGTATCCGTTTGCTCGTTTTAAGTATTGAATATCTGTGAAAACCATCCACAATCTCATAAATATCCTCATCTGGTAAGTAATAACAAACTATCGGCATTGTAAAACCATCTTCCCAAATACTTAATTCCAAAAGCTTCATTTCCGGCGGGGCTACTGCATTTGGATTATAGCTGTTAGCCCGTATTTTTTCAATAGGTACCGCCTTTACGCTGTACACTGGTGATTTCATAATATTGATTTATATTTTTCCATAATGTTATGTCGTTTCTCTAACTCGTATTTAGTCAATCCAAACCCAAGAGTTTTGCAGGCTGTATCATTCTTCATGATAGCGATACACATACGTTTATAAGTTGGTAGCCGGTTTGGATTTTTGATGTCGATTTCATCGAGGTAATTCTTGAACTTAATCACCCGGTAATCAGTTGTGTAGTTTCGGTTATTAGATGGAGTTCCCAAGTCCTCAAATTCAAGACTCTTATCCAATTCACTTACAACATCAACAGGTAATGCTCCGCCTTTTTCAAGCCAATACTTAAATGACACCTTGAGCTTTCGCAGGTAATTTTTACGTGTCTCTTCAGGCAGCGTGTCTAATAGAAAGTACATATATTGCTTCCAGGTGAAGTGGGCAGGCTTTTTAATACTGTTCCAACCCATTGCCGTCGTACCTCCATATAACCCGGCAAAGTTAACACCATTAACCCTTCCTATCAGTTTTCCCCAATTGTTGGGGTCGATTACCTTGTATAGTTTAAGGCTTTCGGTTGCGCAATGATTGAACGGACTGGCCACCCGCATCTGATTTAGGCTTAATCCTACTCTATACATCAGATCATATAGTCTATTATAGTCGAACTGAAACCTATAATTAGCGATCCAAATATCATCAACCAACCAATCATGAATCGGATAGGCGTTGATGCAATTATTTGAAATCACATAAGTATAATTATTTGATTCATACTCGTTTTTGTCCGAGAACTTATTTACGGCCTTATACCTGTGAAGGCTCTCTTGTGTGCGGATACCGATCAGAAAACAGGTCTTCTTTTTCTTTGATATGGCTTTTGCAAACTTGATATTGAATTCATAATCAGAAATCTCATAATCAAATCCAAAAGAAAAATTTCCTTCGTTAATACAATTTTCAGGAAGTTGGCGGCACCACTTCTCTTTGTCTTCAAATTTCCACGGCTGCCAGTAATTTTGAAACATACTGGTAGCACATTGGGCTTTAATAGGCAGGCAAACCCAATACTTTGACACTTCAGCGGGAAAGCTTTCGAATGCACGGGTAACATAGTCGGTAGTCATTTGATATTGTGCCTCATAGTCCATATGGTAAACTCCAACTTTATGAAGCTGATTGGTTTCACGGGCATAATTGAGTACAATATTCATCATTACACCGCTATCTTTCCCTCCTGAAAATGAAATTATAATCTGTTCAAATTCGCTGAATAAGTATTTTATGCGCTTGAGTGCTGCTTCGTAAACGTTCATGATTGTTTTTCAATTATTAAACGATGCCAATTTTTACCCGGAGTAGTTGGTTTAAAACCTAATTTAAGTGTTTTTTCAAGCTGGTTTGTTTTTACATAGCAAAATAGTTTTGTGCGGAATGAAACTTCAAAGAATTCTTTAATATTTTCTATAAAGAAGAAAAACCAGTCCTGGTCTCCATCAATTGCGTAATAATTTTTAATGTAAATTGATGTTTTAGTGCATTCCATTGCGCAAAATGCAACTAAGCTTCCGTTTGAATAGGCAAATATCCACTCCATTTTTTCATTGGTACTGATAGGATTACCCATTTTGTTAATGACGCTCCTATTCATGGCATATGGACCAACCGTTAGATAGATCTCGTCGGAGTTCCATTTAACCCTTAATAAGCTACATTTCTTTGACATATTGCTTTAATTTAGTCTTGCCCAACATTAATTATTTAATTTCATCCGCTAAATTACCTTTTCTTCGCAAATTGTCCATAATTGGGGTATCAATTCCAGTATCGGTAAAAAAATCGTAAATGTGCATTTCCATGTCTTGGTCCTGCCTGTTGATTCTGCCAATTGACTGTTTACAATGAAGATAACTGAACGAGTTAGAAAAGTAAACGATGATATTACAGGCTATTTATAGCTCATTGAGGCTAGTGCCTCCTGACTGCATGATTGTCACAAAATAAGGCTTATATGTCAAAAGGTTATGATATTATAACCTTTTGACATATATTTTTCATGTTTAACAACAGTTTTTCAAAAAATCCCCCACTTTTCGCCAGGAGATTTCAAATCTTTTACTAAGACTGAACTTTTATTCTAACCCGGGATATAATACACAATAATAATGCCACTAATTCAGTAATAAAAAACCAGAATGTTTACTGCTGATAATCAATCCTTCATTAAAACAGATGCAAAAGTCCTTTTAGTCCCTTTTAAATACTTTATTTTCGGGTATCCGAAGATAACAAATAATCCTTTCACGGCTTTGGCCTATAATTCCATGATTCTTTCTAAAATTCTTAGCTTTCTTCCCATTTTAAATTAGAGGATGTATGCCATCTAACATACAGGTTCCCAATCCAAGCGATTCACCGGTGATCATCGCATAAGTTGCTGCAATCAAAGAATCGGTAGGATCGCAATAGGAGGAACCATAAAAATACATTGCAAGCGGTGCATTGTAAGTTACGAGATCCTCCCCTTTTTTCATGCCACCGATGTAAATCTGAAATAAGGGTCTGACAAATCGTTCAAACAATTCGTTATTCGATTTGCTCAAAAATGGTTTCATAATTCTAAGAAACCGTTTAGATACAAACCATTGCATATTTTCCGGATATTTACAATAGTTTTCAGAAAATTTCTACACTTTGTCAGGCGAGTCGAGAACCAACGCATTTATGTCTGAAGGGGAATTCCCATTGGCGCTGTTACAGCGCAAGTGAAAATTTTATCGATCAACTCTTTTTCGACAGGCTTTTCTTTAAACTCCCGGATACTTCGTCTCAAATTCATCAGGCTAAGCAGTTGTTCATAGCTGGCAGCCGAATCTTTTTGGGGTAAGACGAACAGATCGTCAGGTGATAATTCACGTCCAGATATTTCAATTGCATCTGAAGGGCAAATCGCCATGCAATAACCACATGCGGTACAACCAAACAGTGGGGTATAGGAAACTGCACCCTTTTCATCAACAATCTGCAAACTAAAATCTTTGCAGATTGAAACACAAAGTCCACATCCATTGCATTTTTCGGATTGGATACGGATTTCACCCTTTCTACCTTATCCATATTCTTGTGACCGGATCAGCTAAACTTCGAAAGCGGTTTTCCTTTCCCGCGAAAGAGAACTACTTTTGATCGTTGAACTGAAATTGAAAAAGTGAGAGTTTGCATTGCTGAAAAACCAAGTGTGGCGAAGGAGATTGCTTCTGTAATTGGGGCCAAAAGCCGTATGGATGGTTATTTTGAAGGGAACGGATATCAGGTGACCTGGACATTCGGACATCTTTGTACGCTGAAGGAGCCGCACGATTATACCGATAAATGGAAATATTGGGATATGCGGACGCTACCTATGTTACCCGAAAGATTTGGCATTAAACTAATCAACGATAATGGCGTAAAAAAGCAGTTTGGAATTATTGAAAAGCTTGTGAACAACGCCGATGAGGTCATTAATTGCGGTGATGCCGGGCAGGAAGGGGAGCTTATTCAGCGATGGGTGCTCTCCAAAGCGGGAAACAACAAACCATTAAAGCGGTTGTGGATTTCGTCGCTTACTGAGGAGGCAATAAAAGAGGGCTTCGACCATTTGCGCGACGGTCATGAGTTTGATAATCTGTATGCTGCGGGGAGTGCCCGGGCTATTGGCGACTGGCTTCTTGGTATGAATGCCACAAGGCTTTATACTTTGAAATATGGGCAGAACAAACAGGTGCTTTCGATAGGAAGAGTGCAAACACCAACACTTTCAATTATCGTGACGCGGCAACTTGAGATTGATAATTTTAAACCGGAGCCCTACTGGGAACTGAAAACAAAATACCGGGAGGTTATATTCGGAGCCGTTTCCGGGAGATTTGCTTCACAAGAAGAAGCTGCTGTGAAGTTATCGGAGATTGTTGATCATGAGTTTTTCATCGTTTCGTATGAGCGGAAGACTGGAAATGAAGCCCCCTTACGACTTTTTGATCTTACCTCATTACAAGTGGATTGCAACCGAAAATTCGGATTCACTGCTGAAGAAACGCTTCGCCTGATTCAAAGTTTATACGAGAAAAAGCTTACTACCTATCCGCGGGTCGATACCACCTATCTTTCGGAAGATATTTATCCAAAAGTACCGGATATTCTGTCAAAACTGACTCCTTATCAGGAATTTACAGCGCTATTGCTTGCTTCAAAAATCAAGAAATCGCCTAAGATTTTTGATGATAAGAAGATTACGGATCACCATGCAATTATTCCGACAGGCGTTTTATCTGATTCCCTGAATCCCGACGAGCGAAAGGTCTATGATATGGTTGCAAGGCGTTTTATTAGCGCTTTCTACCCTGACTGTAAAGTGTCGAATGTCACCGTGTTAGGGGAAGTTAACGGTGTAGAATTTAAAGCAACAGGTAAACAAATCCTTGAACCGGGATGGAGGGTTGTCTATAAATACGATGCCGGTAAAGCTTCGGCAGAAGAAAATATCCTCCCTTTATTTGAAAAAGGAGAACATGGTCCACACGAACCGGAACTGGGCGAAAAAATGACGCAGCCTCCCAAATATTATACCGAAGCAACATTGCTTCGGGCTATGGAGACAGCCGGCAAAAGTGTTGATGATGAGGAATTACGCGATCTGCTCAAACAGAATGGCATAGGACGGCCTTCCACAAGGGCAAATATTATCGAAACACTATTCCGGCGTAAGTATATCCGTCGTGAGAAGAAAAACATACTTGCTAATCCTACCGGGATTGAATTGATTCAGATTATAGAAAATGAATTACTTAAGTCTGCCGAGCTAACAGGGTTGTGGGAGAAAAAGCTTAGGGAGATAGAAGCAGGCAAATATGAAATATCAGCCTTTATGGTTGAACTGAAGGAGATGGTTACCGAAATAGTACTTCAGGTAAAATTATCGAATGGAAAGGCAATTACTGTTGCTGCTTCGGAGGCAAAAACACCTGTAGTAATTGCTCTAAAATCTGAAAAAGAGAGTAAACCGAAACCTGCTTCGGAAGTGAAGGAGAAAATTGTATGTCCGAAGTGTAAAAAAGGGGAGGTGATTCAGGGGAAGCAGGCCTGGGGATGTACGGCTTTCCGCGATGGATGCGATTTTCGACTTCCGTTTGATTTTGCGGGCAAGAAACTGAGCGATACCAATGTCAAGGCCTTATGCCGGAAGAGGAGGAGCGGCGAAATTAAAATGGCTGATTCCGACGGAAAAGTAATTCCCGGTAATGTAGTGTTGAATAATGATTTCACACTTTCGTTTGAAGCAAAAGCATCCGGGGAGTTGCGTTGTCCGAAATGTAAGAAAGGTTTGATCATAAAGGGTAAATCTGCCTGGGGATGTGCCGAATTCCGAAATGGGTGCATGTTGCGGATCCCGTTTGTTTTTATGGGCAAAGAATTAATGGATAGCCAGATGGAACAATTAATTTTGAAAGGGAAAACCAATAAGATCAATGGATTTGCCAATTCGGATGGAACGAAAGTTGATGGTAAGCTTTCATTTGACAAAGAATTTAAGATTGTTTTGGAATAAGGATAAAGTTTGTTGGCAATGTGTTTTTGGACTATTTTTAAACCATTTCACCTGATAATACGACCTCTTCAATCCGACATAATAAGTTCGGATTCAATTCCTTCAGTCTCAATTCGGCTATAAACCATGGCATCAAAAATATAGGTATCGTTAGGATAGGTCGAAAATTCTGGAGTCAAATGCACGAGCTAAAATTGGTCTGTTTTTTAAAGTTTGATTAATTCATTAATCAGGATAATTGGTTAACACCCGCAAATCTACGCAGAAATCTGAAAATTTCGTTTGTGAGGTTTTCTGTGGCAGTAGGAATATCCCATTTCTCGGTGTCACGAATATCAACATAATTGGAGATTGCCCTGATTTCAAGAAAGGGAACCCTCTCCAACAGACAAACATAAAACACCGCAGCGCCTTCCATTGATTCAATATCGGGATCAAACTCTCTTTTTATTCTGGCAATACTTTTAGTTTCCCCATGGCTGATATTGCTTGTAACACTATGTACTCCTGGTAATTCGAGGTTTTTGAACCAATGCGGATTCAATAGTCTTCCATTATGAAAAGGAAAATCATCCGGATCAACAAAGCCGGCATCAAAAACTGTTTTAATGCGATCAGGTTCTTCAATTCCAAGATCACTGAATTGTTCACTCTTAACATTGACTACTGTACCGATAGAAATCTCATCCCTAAAACTTCCTGCAATTCCGGCATTGATAACCAGATCGTAACTATATATGTTAAGTGCCTTTGTTAGAAAATAAGTAGTAAAAGTTGTACCTAATCCGGTAGTTATAAGATCGATATCAAGATTATGCCAACTATAATGGAAAACCGGGCCTTTATTATTCGGCGACTCTTTTAGGTTTTCGAAAAACTGATATAGTTCAAAGCATGTTGCGCCTACAAAAAGGATTCTCATCAGCAATGAATTGAATAAATGAGTTAATGCAAAAATTAGAATAACGTTATTAGAATAACGTTTCGATAAACAATCAATTTGTTTACATACATTCATACTCCATTTTTCAAAAAAGGTTAAAAAAAGTCGTTCATTTGTATGCCGAAATAGTAAAATATTTTTAGAAACGGGTAAATTTGTTGTTTTTCTGAGGTTTTGAAGCTATTTTGCGAATATGATTTGGTTTTCAGTTTAACCTTGAGTTGAGCGTTTCTTAACGCTGGGTTGAGGTTTAAGCGGAATCTCCTAAAGTAAACTTTTGGAGGCAGTGTGTTGTTAAGATTGTTATGAGTCAAATATTTATAGTATGAAGTTTTCCCTGAACAGTAGAGATAACGAAGGTTATAGTAAAGTAGAGGTTTACCACGAAGAGAATATTTTGAAAATGGCTGAGCATTATCGCGGCATTTTGAAATTACTTGGAGAAGACACGGAGCGTGAAGGATTACTTAAATCTCCTGTCAGAATATCGAAAGCGATGCAGTTTTTAACGCAGGGATATAATATGGATCCCGAGAAGATTCTGAAATCTGCCATGTTTAAAGAAGATTATCGCCAAATGGTTATTGTTAAGGATATTGAGCTTTATTCTCTGTGTGAACATCATCTGCTTCCTTTTTTCGGTAAGGCATATGTGGCCTATATTCCCAATGGATATATTACGGGTCTGAGTAAGATTGCCCGCGTCGTAGAGGCATTTTCGAGGCGATTACAGGTTCAGGAGCGGCTTACTATGCAGATTAAGGATTGCATTCAAAATACACTGAATCCGCTTGGTGTGGCTGTGGTTATTGAGGCAAAACATATGTGTATGAGTATGAGGGGAATCGAAAAGCAAAATTCGGTAACTACCACCTCTGATTTTACAGGTGCATTTCAGAAAGAGGCTACGCGTCAGGAATTTATACGACTGATCAGTTCTGATTTATCGTAACCGCAAAACGGTTTCGAGGATAAGCTTTTAGCAATGCTTTATTTTGGATGCGACATTTATTATATTTGCACCCGAAATTTTACAAAATAAAATTATGAAGGCATATGTTTTTCCGGGGCAAGGCGCCCAGTTTGTCGGCATGGGTAAAGACCTGTACGACAATTCACCAATGGCACGCGAGTTATTCGAAAAAGCGAATGAGCTACTTGGTTTTCGCATCACCGATCTGATGTTCAACGGCACTGATGAGGATCTGCGACAAACTAAAGTGACTCAGCCTGCTATATTTCTTCATTCCGTACTGCTGGCAAAAACACTGGGCGATAGTTTTAAACCCGAAATGGTAGCAGGACATTCACTTGGTGAATTTTCAGCACTGGTTGCCAACGGAGCCTTGTCGTTTGAAGATGGACTTACGCTTGTTTCTAAACGCGCATTGGCTATGCAAAAAGCTTGCGAGGCCCAACCCTCAACTATGGCTGCAATCGTTGGACTTGATGACGAGATAGTTGAAAAAATATGTGGTGAGATTGACGAGATAGTTGTTCCTGCAAATTATAATTGTCCCGGTCAGCTTGTGATTTCCGGTTCAGTACAAGGTATTGATCTTGCTTGTGCAAAACTGACAGAAGCAGGTGCCAAACGTGCAATTAAATTAAGCGTTGGTGGTGCATTCCATTCCCCGCTTATGGAACCGGCCCGTGCAGAACTTGCCGAAGCTATTAATTCTACACATTTTAATACTCCTGTTTGTCCTGTTTATCAGAATGTAACGGCGGGTGCCGTAACTGATCCTGAGCTAATCAAGAAGAATCTTATCGCTCAGCTCACTGCCCCTGTTCGTTGGACACAGACCGTAAAGAATATGATTACCGATGGTTGTACCTCATTTACCGAAGTAGGTCCCGGACAAGTGCTGCAAGGTCTTGTAAAAAAGGTTGATCGCACAGTCGCAACTTCCGGAATAAATACTTATCAGGGATAAAACATCTGTCTTCAAATAAAAAACTCCCGGCACTGAGAATATCAGGCCGGGAGTTTTTTTATCTGGTTTACAAATTTTTACTTTGAATCTATCTGAGTTATCTGATATCTAATTTATGCAAACAACTAAACATCCTTATTCATAAGACCCAGTTTCGTAAATAGATAGAAAAGCAAAGATAAAACAACGCCAATGATAGCTGCAAATGCCATTCCTTTTAATTGAACCGAACCGATGCTGATACTCGCACCGCTTACTCCAACTACAAAGGTGACTGCTCCGAGTACCATATTGCTGTTTTTACTGAAGTCAACTTTCTGTTCAACAAACATTCTGAATCCCTGAACAGCGATAACGCCATAGAGCAGCATTGTGATTCCTCCCATAACAGGTGAAGGAATTGTGGAGATGGCTGCCGAAACTTTACCAATGCACGAAAAAGCGATAGCCAGAATAGCTGCGCCGCGAATGATCCAAACCGAATAGACACGCGTAATAGCCATAACTCCAATGTTTTCGCCATAAGTTGTGTTGGGAGGCGAACCGGCAAATCCTGATAAAACATTGCTTAGACCATCGCCAAGTAATGAACGGTGCAATCCGGGGGTTTTCATCAGGTCCGTATTTGTAATTTTACTTGTAACGATAAGGTGGCTAATGTGTTCTGCCAAAACTACAATGCAGGCAGGCGCTATAATGACTATGGCGTTGAGGTCGAAAACAGGAGCCTGAAACTTTGGAAAGGCAAACCATGCGGCGTTACTGATTGTTGCGGTGTCAACCATTCCCATCGCAAGAGCAAAGAAATAGCCAGCGACAACAGCCACCAAAATGGGGATCACCTGCATAAATCCCCTGAACATCACTGATCCAATGATGCCGATGCATAAAGTGAACATCGATACAAGCACTACATTAGGGGCAACTACAAATGGTGCTACAACCTGACCCACAGCAGTTGGCCATGGAGCGAGTCCGGCCTGTTGTGCAGCTACAGGAGCAAGTTCCAGTCCGATAATGGCTACAACAGCGCCCATCACGGCAGGTGGCATCACCACATCGATCCATTTGATGCCCCAATATTTAACAACAAAGGAGATCAGAATAAAAAATAATCCGAAAAAGATAAACCCGGACTGGGCATGGCTAAAACCACTGTAACTGCTAATAATCAATAGGGAAGGTGCAATAAACGCAAAACTTGAGCCCAGGTAGGCAGGAATACCGCCTTTGGTAACCCACGAATAAAGCAACGTGCCAATACCATTCATTAATAAAGCGATAGCCGGATCGATGCCCAATAAGATCGGAACAAGGATTGTGGCACCAAACATGGCTGTCAGGTGCTGAAAACTAAGGGGCAAACTCTCTAATAAAGGTAGTTTTTCCCTGATACCGATAATTCGTCTTGTCATTCGCAGATCTCCTTCATAATTAAAGATTTAGTATGATTTAATTAGTTCAATAAAACTGCGTGAAATTAACAATTGTTTTCAAAACAGGGCTATATTCATATTCAAAAATATTGGAATATCAACATTTTTATTTGATTTCTATTAAGCAAGGAGTCCCTCATTATGTGACATATGGGATCAGATGATATTGTTGGGGGAATTTTTTATTCGATTATAGCTCATTTACAATTTGCAACTTTAGTCCAGAAATAAAATCGTATGGTGACCTCTTTAAAAACTAATTTATAGAAGCTCACCGCCTTAATTCCTGGAGTCACAGCTAAAGTCACAACTTATATTGCTGTATATACTTAATAAGCAGTATATTATAAAGATATTTTAGTAAATAAAGTCACAGTTAAAGTCACACAAAAATCACGGGATGTCTGCTTATTTTGTGACTTTATTGTGACAAATATCCTTGTAACCCGTATGATTATCAGCAATTATCCTGTGACTTTAAATTACATACGGGAACCACTGTTTTATTGTCTCAAATTGTTCAATCCTGAAGGGACTAAACGTATGCAGCTCCGGTGCAAAATCAGGCGCTGCCATCATTATCAATGCAACCGACGCCCCGAATACAGGAAGTTCAACAAGGCTCTCTGCAGTTCTCCCCCACAACTCTTTGTAACCTTTTTATTCAGGAACGGACCGCACCTGCTCTATGTCTGCTCTATGTCTGCTCTATACCTGCTCTATGTTTGGTCCTTGTTTGATTCTTGTTTGATTCTTGTTTGGTCCATATCGAGTCTGGACCTTTTAATGACGGCGAAGCCCAATAACCTTTTCAATGACTATTTTTAATGTACTTTCAATGACGGCGAAGCCAATGACCTTTTCAATGACTATTTTAATAACCTTTCAATGACGGCGAAGCCCAATGACTTTTTCAATGACTATTTTAATGACGGCGAAGCCCAATGACCTTTTCAATGACTTTTTTAATGTACTTTCAATGACGGCAAAGCCAATGACCTTTTCAATGACTATTTCAATGACGGCGAAGCCCAATGACCTTTTCAATGACAATTTTAATGTACTTTTAATGACGGCGAAGCCCAATAACCTTTTCAATGACTATTTCAATGACAGCGAAGCCAATGATCTTTTCAATGACTATTTTAATGACAGCGAAGCCAATGATCTTTTCAATGACTATTTTAATGTACTTTCAATTCGTAATAAATCTGCCCATTCTTCAGTCCGTTTTGATCAAATAGAAACAAAATAATCAACAACTTTTCAGAAACAATTCATGTATTTAAAAATCATTTTTTTAATTTTGGCAATCGGGCGATTTAAATCAGATTTAAGCCTGATCTAAACTATTTGACAAACAATAATTAATCATTATATTTATCAACTCTATAAACAAATGAGTACAAACTACTTTAAGAATTACCCCAATACGGAAGGTTTTTTCGAAGAATACGGCGGAAGTTTTATTCCACCCAATCTCCAGGCGGAGATGGAGAAAATAACTGATGCGTATTATTCAATCAGTAAATCGCATAATTTTATCTCAGAGTTGCGGAGCATCCGCAAACATTACCAGGGAAGACCGACTCCTGTGTATTATTGTAACAGGTTATCGACAAAATACGGCGGTCGGGTCTACCTGAAACGTGAAGATCTCAACCATACGGGGGCTCATAAGCTTAACCATTGCATGGGGGAAGCTTTGCTCGCAAAATACCTTGGTAAGAAAAAACTGATTGCTGAAACAGGTGCCGGACAACATGGAGTTGCCCTTGCTACTGCTGCAGCCTATTTTGGCCTGGAGTGTGAAATTCATATGGGAGAGGTGGATATTATAAAAGAGCATCCAAATGTTGTGAGGATGCAGATTTTAGGTGCAAAAGTAATCCCTGTTTCTTTTGGACTGAAGACTTTAAAAGAAGCCGTCGATTCAGCTTTTAATGCTTATATGCAGGATTTCGACAACAGTATTTACTGTATCGGGTCGGTTGTCGGGCCACATCCGTTCCCAATGATGGTGCGCGATTTCCAGCGCGTGGTCGGTATCGAGGCCAAAGAACAATTTGCCGAAATGACTGGCGAACTCCCTGATAATGTTGTTGCCTGCGTTGGCGGAGGCAGTAATTCAATTGGAATATTTTCGGCTTTTCTCCAGGACGAAGAATGCAAGCTCTTTGGTGTGGAGCCGGCAGGGCGTTCACTTAATTTAGGTGATCATGCAGCAACGATGTCTTTTGGAACACCCGGAATGATTCATGGATTTAAATGTTATCTTCTTCAGGACGAAAAAGGTGAACCTTCTCCGGTGTATTCAGTCGCAAGCGGATTGGATTATCCTGGTGTCGGACCTGAGCATAGTATGCTGAAAGACTGGAAAAGAGTCTCATATGTAACGGCCACCGATGATGAAACCATAGATGCTTTTTACGAATTAAGTCGAATGGAAGGAATTATTCCCGCGTTGGAAAGTGCTCATGCTGTTGCCTGGGCGCTTAAACTGGCTAAAGAGAATCCAAGACAATCGATCCTTGTAAACCTAAGTGGTCGTGGTGATAAAGATGTCGATTTCGTGGTGGAAACCTATGGATTGCCAAAATAGCAATATAGGTAATTTAGGCTGAAGACTTTGGGCAATTCTGCCAGGACCGAATCAAGAGTCCGGCAGTAGTAATGTATATTATCTTAATCCTACAGTTGATCAGTCTAAAGCCTCAAAACCAGTTTGAAATAAAAAACCCCGAAACCGTATAATACTGGTTTCGGGGTTTTTTAATCTGTTCCGAATAAGTTTATGGATATCCTTATAATGCGCTAATGACCCTTTTCAATGGCGGCGAAGCCAAATGATGCGAAGCAATGACCTTTTCAATAGCGGCGAAGCCAAATGACGCGAAGCAATGACCTTTTAACCTTACCTTGGATTCCGAACCAATCGTCTCCGGTCACCAACACCTTCTGCTTTGGGCCGTGCTACATTTGAGCGTTGCGGACGTTGCTGTTGCTTCGGAGCTTTCACAGGATGATGATCAATAAGCGGATAGGAATGATTTTCAATCACCGGTATCTTCTTACGTATAAGCTTTTCGATATCCTTCAAATAGGCCTTCTCTTCGGCATCGCAGAACGAGTAAGCGGTTCCGTTTGCTCCTGCGCGTCCGGTACGACCAATACGGTGAACGTATGTCTCCGAAATATTCGGCATTTCATAATTGATTACAAACTCCATATCATCCACATCGATTCCGCGTGCTGCAATATCAGTTGCAACCAGAACCCTTGTGGTTTGATCCTTGAAATTTGCAAGCGCCCTCTGACGTGCATTCTGGGCTTTATTTCCATGAATAGCCTCCGATTTGATATCATGACGCAACAAATCTTTGACCACCTTGTCAGCGCCATGCTTTGTGCGTGTAAAGACCAAAGCTGACTTAATCTTTTTGTCGCTTAACAGGTCGATCAAAAGAGCGCTTTTATTTCCCTTATCTACAAAGTAAACGAACTGTTCGATAATGTCAACAGTTGGTTGACCAGGCGTAATCGTCACTTGTGCAGGATTCTTGCAAATTGTATCCGCAAGTTTGACGATTTCAGGCGGCATTGTTGCTGAGAAAAAGAGCGATTGGCGCGAACGTGGAAGTGCAGCCAATATCTTTTTAACATCGTGAATAAAACCCATATCCAGCATACAATCGGCCTCATCCAAAACAAAGATCTCAATATCTCTGAGCGTAATAAATCCCTGGTTCATCAAATCGAGCAACCGTCCGGGAGTAGCAACTAAAATATCAACTCCGCGTTGTAAAGCCTGCGTTTGCGAAAACTGGTTCACACCGCCAAATATAACCGTATAGGCAAGTTTGGTATGTCTTCCGTAACTTTTAAAGCTTTCACCGATCTGAATCGCAAGTTCGCGTGTCGGAGTCAGGATCAAACTTCTGATCTTCTTCCGTTTATCGTATGATTGACTATTACTTAACAATTGAAGAATCGGAATTGCAAATGCTGCTGTTTTTCCGGTTCCTGTCTGAGCGCAACCCAATAAATCTTTCCCGTCTAATACAATTGGGATTGCCTGGGCTTGAATGGGTGTCGGGGTGGAATAACCTTCTTCGATAAGTGACTGAAGAATCGGTTCAATAATTTCTAATGACTTAAATGACATGAATGTTTTTTAGACAGTGATCTTTTTTGAAAACAAAAAGAATCCGCTGTAATGAATTATCTGCCAAAGATACGATTAATAAACGGGTTTAGTGGAATTCAGGATCAATGGGCAACTATTACGATCCGTCGCATGGGGTTAAAAGACTAAAAGAGAGAGAATAAGGATAAAATGGATAACGAAAAGATAACCAATAGATTTTATGTTTTCATTCGCAAGCCGGCAGACTGATTTTCTTTGTTCACCTATATTTCACCGCATCCAGGTCTTTCGCTATATGCTTAATTAACAGACCAAAATCTGCCTGTGTTACGATGCGACCTGTCTTGGATGCAAAAATCTCTTTTACGGGAAATTTGTAATTCAATTTAAAGTCAAGCTCATAAAAACGATCGAGTGATCTGCCATCAGAAGTCTTATCAGGTATAACTAAATCATATGAAGCCACAGTATTATCGACATAACCCGGAACCCGCCATGGTTCTAAACATGGATAAACATCTAATTGTCTCTCTAATAATACCTTTCGGCTCGGCAGCGATTTATCGCGGGTCCACCAGATATTGCGAACTTCTTCCATTGCATTATAGGTTTCATTCTCCGACGTAACAGCGCCCAGCTTTTCGAACATATTCCCGATCAGCCTGGTCATTGCCTCTTCATAGGGTAAACGGCTCTTAATCGCTTCTATTCCCAAAGTAACGCCCAAAAGATTTGAATAAGGATCCTCAATCGAAAAACTGGAATACCGTTCCGGTACAAACGGAATCGTTGAACTGCCAAACCATGTGGCAATCTCGTGCCAGACAGAAAGATCATATGCAATACGTCCGGCAAGTTGAAGGGCATCATGTGTACTCAGGTCTGCGGGAACGCTGAGATTTAATCGCTTAAGACCACCTTCCCGTCCAAGATGTACCGTCAGATTCCCTTTATCCTGCGCCACTAAAATTCGCGAATACAGATAGGCAGTCCAGTCAGCCTGATCGCGAAGATGTGCCATATCAATAAAACCACCCCGCCGCGTATA
Organism: Bacteroidales bacterium; assembly: GCA_015654795.1. Lineage (GTDB taxonomy): Bacteria > Bacteroidota > Bacteroidia > Bacteroidales > Prolixibacteraceae > JAAFHB01. Next base: position 14,886 of record JAATGF010000059.1, on the reverse strand, counting down.
AATAATTCCATTCCCTTCGCCGGCATCTCCAAGATAACTATGCGGACCAAGCTGTGCAACACTGGTTATATTTGTGTATTTTAAAATGGGGACCATCATCATGTGAAGATCTGAACCAAAAGCACAACAGGTACGGATTACACGGTGTGGCGGTAACGAAAGTGCGCGGGTAGATAAATCAGGCGGTTCAGCGCAAACAATTGAGCTGTAAAATATTAAAACTAAAATATATATTAATCCTCGCAATTTCACCGATGTTTAGAACACACAAATATACAATAGATTGTCACAAAAATGGAAAAGTATAAAATTTAAGTTTTTAAACCAGTAAGAAAAGCTTTTAAGTAATGAGAAATAAATAATGTCGTAAAACGTTCTTCGTTTCACCTGAACTCGTCCCTTCCTTTTGGGATGAATTTAGATGAGTTCTATTAAACCGGACTCTATTATAACGTTTTATTTTAGAAAATAAGTCTTTTTTTGGGGAGGGCTCCCCATCCCCCTTTGAAAAAGGGGGAACACAAGGGGGATTTGTAAGATTTATGAAACACAACATTATATTATTCATCCTACTTATCTCTTTACATCATTTTTCACCAACTTTAAATCATAAAAAAAAGGCTGCCGCATAAAATAGCTATGCTGCAGCCCTTTTCGGTAAACAATAATCTGTTTAAATCATAGGATGCTCATGTTGCATACCACCAATATGTTTCAGCCCTTTTGCACGTCCCATTTTCCCTTTTCCGAGATCGAACTTGAGGCGTTGTTCATCGGTAAGCTGGGCACGCATATCAAGGTGATGTTTCGCCTTTATCTTCGCCATTTCAATCTTCAAAGCCCCAATTTTCTCGATGTTTTTATTGATTGCAGACAAATCGGGTTTTTCTGCAGTAACTAACGTTTTTTGATGTGCTTCAGCTTCGCCAAGCTCATTGCGGAGCGGCTGTATCTGCTTTTGCATAGCCAGCATACTTTGTTTAAAAGCCTCTTTTTGCACATCGGTAAGATTCAGACCTTCATGAGGACCTTTTTGCCTGTTTTGCATAAGCAATGAATGATCCTGTCCACGCATTGGTTTTTTAGGACCATTTTCCGTTGTCTGCGCTACCAGGGCTGTCGACAAACTCATCAACAATACGATGCTTAAAATTTTTGCTCCCATAACTATTAATTTTTAAAATCCAATATCAGAAACTTTACTGAGATTTTCTTTTGGATTGCGCTCAAATCAAAAGGTTTAATGAAATTACGGCTATTCGCAATTATTAACTTTCATTAAGGAATCATCAAAAGAATCGTTAAATCGGGTACAACTGCGTCATTACAGTTTTCAAATGTCTACTTTTGCAAACCGATTTCCCGGCAGGGACAATCAGACAAATACAACACAAATAATGAAAGGCTTATATACTATCGGACTTTTGATTCTATCCAACACCTTTATGACAGTGGCATGGTATGGTCATCTGAAGTTCAAAGAGATGAAATGGTCAGAATCACTGGGACTTATGGCCATTGTACTAATCAGCTGGGCAATTGCTTTCTTCGAGTATTGCTTTCAGGTCCCGGCAAACAGGATCGGGTTTCAGGGAAACAACGGACCTTTCTCGTTAATGGAATTAAAGGTGATTCAGGAAGTTATCACACTAACGGTGTTTGTGATTTTCTCATTGGTAGTCTTTAAGACAGAATCATTCAGGATGAACCATTTAATCGGATTTTTCTTCCTTGTGCTGGCTGTTTATTTTATTTTTAAGAAATAAACAGGCGCACCGATATTCCGGATTTATATTATTGTAACAGTTGTAACGCCATGTTACAACTGTTACAGTTTATTCGTTGCTTTCGAAATATACTCAACGAAAACGATGTAAGGTATTATGGAGGTGAGGCCATATGTTTGCAAACTTAGGATATCTAGGTCTGCAGAACTAGCGGGATAAGGAGCATAATAATTTACGAAACGTCCGGTTGATAAAGTTCATAAAAGCGATAATACTAATCAGATAGCAACGTGTGAAAATAAAAATAATCTACAAAAAAATAAAATATTCATTTGATGATTGGTATAAATTATTTGTATATTTACAAATCCTACAGTGGAAAACCTAAAATAGAGATATGAAAACATCAGTCGTACTAAAAGCAATTATGCTCTGCCTGTTATTTTCGCAATCAATTATATTACAGGCGCAATCGAAAAATCTTTCATTTGTTCCACAGATAAAATACGAAAAGGCAACCCTGTCCGGGAAAATTATTGGAAAGTCACCAGGCGATGGGGGATTCAAATCAATAGTTCTGAGTTTTAGTAATCTGGTTACTTCAGACAGAATGAATTGCGAAATTCCTGTAAAAAATGATGGCACTTTTACCGCCAGTATTCCCATTCAATGTATAAGTATTGGTTTTGCTTCATCAGATTTTTATGAAGGTATAATATGTCTTATACCTGGTGAAGAGACAAAACTGGAAATAACTTATGACAGTAACCAAAAAAAACATGTAGAACTAATAAATAGTCTGGGTATCACTGCAGATGATGCGATTAGCATAATGGACGCTATTGCTATCGTTTTAAGTCCAAGTCCCCAAACAGATAAAGTTGAGGAAATCGTAACTCCGGAATTATTCAGCCGGCTAGCCATGAAATCATTACAGGATAAGCTGAAAATTATTGAGGCAAACACTAAATTATCTGATGCAGCAAAACAAATAGCAAGTAGCGAGGTAAGGACATGGTACATTTCGCAGGTTCTGCTAGATTATGTCGAAACGATGCACAAAATTTATGCGAATCAGCATAAAAATGATGCCGGACTTAAAGAATTTAAAGCTCAGATACCAGACAAATCCTACTACTCTTTCCTTAAATACTTTAATTTCAATGATCCAACCTATCTCTCTGCCGGCTCATATTCTAAAATTTTTGAATCTTTACTTAATAATGAAATAATGGCTATTCCAGCTATCGGAGAGATGTCGGTTGATGCATGGTTAATCAAGGTGAAAGAAATATTGAAAGATGATATCGGCAGCGATACAGGAATATTTTACGATTTACTGGTTAGTAATGCTTATGCGAAACAGTTAAACGAAATGAATCCTCTGAGCGATATTCAGAAAAAGAATATAAAATTCTATTTCGTTAATAAATCGTTTACGGATATTTTGATCGATGAAAACGAAAAGACATTACAACTGGCTGCTAAAAGAAACAAAGAGCGTATTTTCAATATTGACAGATCATCTAATAATGTTATGGATTCAATAATTTCTAAATATAAAGGAAAAGTCGTTTTTGTTGATTTCTGGGCAACGTGGTGCACACCTTGCCTCGCTGCTATGCGAATATCTAAAAGTGTTAAGAGTGAATTTGAAAATAAGGAGGTTGTTTTTGTAGATATAACGGATCCATCATCGCCACGTAAGACATGGGAACAAAAAGTATCCGTAATAGGCGGTGAACATTACTATGTAACAAAAAAAGAATGGGATAATTTAAAAAAGATATATAGCTTTGACGGAATACCTCATTATCTGATATTCGATAAAAGCGGCATATTAAAACATAATTATCACACCTTTATGGGTAACGAAAATATGAAAAAATGGATCGGTGAATTATTGTGAAAATAATGGCTGATGCTATGTGAATTAGGATATTTTGATTACCACTCCCCCGATCCTCCTCGTTTGTAACAAAGAGGTAGTTGTCAGTCGTTTGTAACGATCAATTGGTGGTTTTTGATTAAACAAGTAGTTATGAGAGGTTCGTGGGCAATACAAAAAGAACCTTGCCACTGATTACCAGGACAAATTGATTATCTTTGGGAAACAGTTATGATTGAATATGAGTTTTGAAATATTGACTTCTGAATTGCTGGTTGAATTTACATTGAGAGTAAGCGAATCTCCAATAAATAAGCTGAATAAGATTAAAAAATTGGAGTTGCCGGTTGATTACTTTCAATTTTACAAATCTGTTTCCTCAGTTTATTCTTCAAAAATTGAGGGAGAGGACATTGATTTCGATAGCTTTTTCAAACACAAATTTATGAACGTAAAGTTCAAAACTGACTATACAAAAAAAACGGATGATTTGTTTGCTGCCTATGATTTTATTGACACTAACAAACTGAATCTTAAGAATGTAAAAATAGCACATTCAATTCTTAGTTCGAATATGCTTCCTGCAGGGCAACAAGGAAAAATGCGGATAAATCCAATGTTTGTCATTAATAGCGATGACCAGATTGAATATATTGCAGCAAGCCCTGATTGCGTCAGCAGCGAACTTGAAAAATTATTCCGGGATATAGCTGTTCTTCAATCAAAAGAACTGAACTCATTTGAGGTGTTTTATTATGCATCGTTAATTCATTTGGTCTTTGTTAAAATTCATCCTTTCCAGGACGGAAATGGCAGGACTGCGCGATTGATTGAAAAGTGGTTTTTTTTTGAAAAACTCGGAGAAAGAGCCCACCCGATACAACTTGAAAAAAACTATTTTAAGAAGCTGAATGATTATTACAGCAATATCAAGAAACTTGGACTCGAATATGAGACATTGGATTACAGGAAAAGTCTTGATTTCTTACTGATGACTGTTGAATCAATAAATGAAGAATAAAAGGCACAAGCGGGATTCCCGCAATATTGTACGGATTTTCCGTTCGATAGATGTTAGCTGTCATTTAAGAAAAAAGTATGAATAAAAAAGACAATAAACAGACATTGATGGAATATCGTTACCATCATTTAGGTATTCCCACTGACATTGTTAAACCGAACGAAAAATACAGTGAGAATTTCAAAATGTATACATCAGACAATGATGGTGATTTTCGTATTCAGTTTCATAGATTTGAAGAAGACAGTCCTTTACATCCAATTATAAAAAACAATCCTCACGTTGCATTGCAGGTTGATGATTTAGAAAATGCGATTAAAGGACACGAAATTCTATTGGGACCATATGAACCCATAGCACGATACAAAGTTGCCATTATTAATGACAGTGGATTACCTGTAGAATTAATAGAAACAGATTTGACTATTGCAGAATTATGGGATACGTCAAAAAAACAAAAAGACCTGAATGTGAAAGGGCTGAAAGAATTTGAAAACAAAAAAACAAACAGCTAACACTTTGCAAATTGCATTGCGGAGTCGGTGCTATGAGCTTTGAAATACTATGTGCCTGTGTGGTAAAAAAGAACGCTTTTTAATCAGCTGATTTTCAATTCTCGTTTTCAACCCCTTCTTCTTTAAAACCGCGACGGCCCCGGTACATCGAACCACTTCGCAACCAGCTCAACAGGTTGGTAGTTATGAATATAGTTCATCGCCTCTTCGGAGTCTGCAGCAACAAAATAGGTCGATTTATAACCTTCTTTCGAGAATGAATCGCGATATGCCCTTTCGAATTGGTCGAAAAGGGAGTTATAAAATCCATCGGTATTCACAAACACGATTGCCTTATTGTGATATTGCAACTGCTTAAGCGTGATCACCTCAAGAATCTCTTCCAGAGTTCCAAAACCGCCCGGGAGGGCAATAAAAGCATCGGAGCGTTTGCGCATGAGGTATTTCCGATCGCGCATATTAGGGGTAATGATTTGTTCGTGATCGAGCGGCGAAGAGAGACGCCGGTTGTGTATTGATTCGGGAATAATTCCAACCGAACGGGCCCCTGCCTGGCGCGCAGATTCTGCCACTGTATGCATTAATCCAACTGTAGCGCCACCATAAATAATCTCGTGATGGTTATCGCCAATGAGTTTTCCCAATTTTCGGGCTTCGTCGAAATAGAGTTCCGGAATGGCATTGCTCGAAGAGCAGAAGACACAGATGTTCATATGCTTTTAATAAAAGAACTACCGGTAAATCGAGTCTGCCGGCAGTTGTAAATATGCTTAAATATCGATATTCGCGTAGGTCGCATTGTCTTCGATAAACTTACGGCGAGGCGGAACGTCATCACCCATAAGCATTGAGAAGATGTGATCGGTCTCAGCAGGATTTTCAATGGTTACCTGGCGTAAAGTACGCGTCTCAGGATTCATTGTCGTATCCCAAAGCTGTTCGGCGTTCATTTCACCAAGACCTTTGTACCGTTGAACGTGAAGCGCTTTTTCATTTCCGCCCGCCCAATCTTCAATACATTTAAGTCTTTGTGCTTCAGTCCAGCAATACTGCTCCTGTTTCCCTTTTTTAACGAGATAAAGCGGAGGCGTTGCAATGTAGAGGTATCCGTTCAGAATAAGATCATACAAATACCTGAAGAAGAAAGTCATGATCAATGTCGCGATATGAGAACCATCGACGTCAGCATCAGTCATGATCACAATCTTGTGATAGCGAAGCTTCGAAAAGTTCAGGGCCTTCTGATCGTCCTCTGTACCAATCGATACGCCAAGTGCTGTATAAATATTACGAATTTCTTCGCTGTCAAACACCCTATGAGTCATCGCTTTTTCAACATTCAGGATTTTGCCCCTGAGTGGAAGAATCGCCTGGAACTTACGGTCGCGCCCCTGTTTTGCTGTACCTCCTGCCGAATCGCCCTCGACAAAGAACACTTCGCATAATGCAGGATCCTTGTCTGAACAGTCAGCCAGTTTTCCGGGCAATCCACCGCCCGTAAGTACACTTTTACGCTGAACCAGTTCACGTGCCTTACGTGCAGCATGACGTGCCGTAGCGGCAAGTATCACCTTATTCACGATAATCTTCGCTTCGCGCGGATGTTCTTCGAGGTAATTTGCAAGCATTTCACTCACCGCCTGATCGACAGAAGCGCTGATTTCGGAGTTTCCAAGCTTTGTCTTGGTCTGACCTTCGAACTGAGGTTCCTGAACCTTAACCGATAAAACGGCTGTTAAACCTTCACGAAAGTCATCACCACTAATTTCAAATTTAAGCTTCGAAAGCATTCCGCTTGCGTCTGCATAATTTTTCAACGTACGTGTTAAACCTCTCCTGAAACCGGTCATATGTGTTCCACCCTCAATCGTATTGATATTATTAACGTAGGAGTGAATATTTTCTGTAAATGAATTGTTGTAACACATCGCAATCTCGACAGGAACATCATTCTTCTCGGTTGCAATATGAATCGTTTCTTCGATGAGTCGCTCGCGTGTACCATCCAAATAATCAACAAATTCAGCTAAACCTCTTTCAGAACAGAAGACTTCATGTCTAAACAAACCATTTTCTTCGACGGCGCGGTTGTCGGCAATTGTGAGACGAATACCTCGATTCAGAAACGCAAGTTCGCGAAGTCGCGCTGCAAGGATATCATATTTAAATTCAATAGTTGTAAAAATTGTGGCATCAGGAATAAAGGTGATAATCGTTCCGGTTCGATCTGATTCACCAATTATTTTAACATCTCCCTGCGGAAATCCCTTTGAGTATTCCTGTTCCCAGATTTTGCCGTCACGGTGAATTTCAGCACGAAGATAAGATGCCAGGGCATTTACACACGAAACGCCAACACCATGCAATCCACCGGAGACCTTGTAACTCTCTTTATTAAACTTTCCCCCGGCATGCAGAACAGTCAAAACCACTTCGAGCGCCGATTTATTCTCACCCGTATGCAATTCTGTCGGAATACCACGGCCATCATCAGTAACAGTTACAGATCCATCAATGTTAATTGCTACGTCAATATTCTGGCAATAACCTGCCAAAGCTTCATCTATTGAATTATCAATCACTTCATAAACCAGATGATGCAAACCTTTAATGTTAATATCACCAATATACATTGCAGGACGTTTCCGTACTGCTTCGAGTCCTTCCAGAACCTGAATACTGTCAGCACCGTAACTTTCAGACCCATTGGATGATTTATTCTCTAAATCGCTCATTCTATAAATAATTTTATTTAAAACAATAAAACAGCCTTTCCTGATTTCAGAAAAACAACAATAATTGATGCCATTAGAAATCTGGATTTCACCGTTGCAGCCTTCTCTTTTAAGAAAATAGCCACCCCATTTTCAGAGGTGTGCAAATATAACAAAAAATCGCTTACCGACGAAAAAAAACGATGCCTTATTTTGTGAATATTAAATTTCACACTACTTTATATATTGCTGAATATCAACAAAAAAGCCTCTCAAATATTTGAAAGGCTTTTCAATCGTCTGATATGTTTTTTCAGAACGTACAAGTCACTCCTGCCATCAGTCTTAATCCTTGTGAAGCATAACCCAGCCATTGTTCATTCTGACGGTTAAGAAGGTTATCTACCCGTCCGAAGAGTTTAAATTTGCCGGTCAGATCGTAGGTTGCACCAAGATTTAACTGGATCGAAGGATCGATCGAAAATTCTTTAGTCTCGGACGCTGCCGAAGAAGATAACGGACTATAATGATAGGTAATAGCTCTCCGCTTTCCAATGACCTCAAAGTCGGCAAATCCGGTCAGTCTGTCGATGATTCTAAATCCGGCTGAGGCAGTCATGTCAAACTTCGGTTTTTGAGGCGCAAATGGTAATGATTCAAGATTATAATTGTAATAATTTCCCTTCAGTACAACCGAGAGATCTTTACCCGAGACGTATGAAAATTCTGTAGACAGATTAAATATTCCGGCATTGTCATAAGTCAGATCGAAAGCATTATTGTAAATCACCGGAGCTGGCACTGTACTCGAAGACAAATCATCGAAACTATTTTGCACATAGAAATAAAGATCCTTAACCTGACTATACTTCAGTCCAATGTTATAGGAAATTTCACGCGTGATCTTACCCTTCAGCCCACCCGATATTACATAAGTGTAATCTGTATTATGCACATTGTGCTTTGGATCAGTCCAATAGTTTTCATAGGCGATATCACCGTAACGATTGTTTTTCAAGTCCCCTTTAAAACCTGCATAAAGCGTTAGAATCCCTTCAATGGGTTTAAAGTTAAATTCAAAGTCAGGATATAGTTTGGTTACATTTTTATAACTCTTGTCCTGAACAGCCACAAAATTAATTCCTCCGCGTAATGACCAGTTTGCACCATCCAAACGTACCGACGGCGCTATCTTTACCCAGCCCTCCGTTTTAGTTCCTGCAAGCAACTGGTTTTCAATATTTATACTATCAGTTTTATAATGGTCATACGAGATATCCAAAATACCGTTTATACTTCCAAAGTTATAATCAAAATTACCGAAGAATCCACCGCTACTTTGCTTCTGCCCCGTTTTCGCATCGAAATACCCCATGTTAAAGCCTCCGTTAAACTTTAAATCACTTTCTGACTCTTCATCGCTTTTTAGGGCAACTTTTATATTGCCATTCTGATAAGCCTGCTTTGAACCGTATTGTGTTGGCAGATTTGCAGGGAGCGCAACAGGATAACCGTAATACCTCATCGCATCGCGATTGTATGAAAGATCAGCCGAAAGTATTGTACTGCCAAGGTTTACGGAACCAAAAACAGCAGCATTATTTTGACTGTAAGGGGCGTCAACAACATTATCTTCTCTGAGTGTAACAGTACCATCCGAAGAGAGATGACGCAGGTGAAGCCCGAATATGACAATTTTTGATTTTGGAAGATTAAGAAAAAAATCGCCATACAGCGTGCTGTAGGTCCCGACTCCCAGTTTCAGATAGCCCAAACCTAAATCCCTTGATGGCAATCCGTTAACATCTGCTGCACCAATCGGCGAAGCCGTAAAACCGTTTTTAACGGGATAGCTTTCAATCGAATATTTAAATTCGGGTGTAAAACGTGTGGTGTCATCTATCACCGGCATCAGGTTAACCTTGTTTGCGTTCGAGATACTGGGGCGGTAGGCTTTCATTACTTCTACCGACTGGTTGAGTTTTGTCGTGTCTTTTTGCGCCACAGCAGAAACTGCTGAAAATGCAACAATTAAAAGAAAAACTGATAACGAACAATATATTTGTCTCATAACTCTCTCTGATTTATTTTTTTTTCGATCCTGCACGCGATGGCTGTGTTTTTGAGTCGGATGTTCCCGGGCCGGAGGTTTCCTTCGATTCCAGCTTCTGAAGATATTGATTGGCCTCATCCAGTATACCATCCCCCTTTTGCTCGTAATTCTCGATGATGCTTTTCAAGGTATTTGTAGCCTGGAAAAGATCATTTTCATTTTCGTAAACATGAGCAAGCAATATAAAACTCTTCGCCAGCCAGTATTGATGCGGCGTGTTCTTTTCGATAAAATCCATCACCTCATTTTCGGCATCTTTCAATTTATTGTTTGTGTAATAGTATTCGCAAACCCTGTATTTGGCTTCGGCGCCTTCAAGCGATTTTGAATCAGCAGAAAGTTTTCGCCAAAGCGGAAATGCTTTTGCCGGATCATTCAATGCAACATATGCTTTTGCTGATTTGAACGAGGCTTCACGATCTAATTCAGGAGGTATTTTGTCCATACTCCTGATTTTCCAGCCAATCTTCGATACAGCATCAAACTCCTGCAATTCGTAGTGACAACGCAAACGTCCCGCAAGCGAAAGTAAGGCATTGTTATTGTTATTTGAAACAGTTTCAAGACGTTCGTAGTAACCAAGCGCTTTTTTGAAATCGCCGGATTTATAAACCATTTCGGAAGCTCTTAGCAGTGCATTCTCGGTGAAGATATTATCGGGCTGGGCAAGAATAAAATCGTAGTCCGAAATTGCATTTTCAGAATCACCATCCCTAAATTCAGTCTCCGCTTTGTAAAAATGAACATTCAGGACAAAACTACCTGAAGGAAAGTCATCGAGGTATTTCCCAAGTTCCGCTTTTGCCCGCGGGTCTTTGGTCATATAAAGTTTTTCGGCGGCATAATAAGTAAGCGAATCCTGCTCATTCTCAGATGGAGTAGCCGATTGACCCAGTTTCTTTGTATATGCAATATATTCGCTCACATTGTTGTTTTCGACTGAATTATTTCGAATTCCTGCCATGGCGCCTTTGGCTTCAGGGCTATTCGGATAATTTTCAGCCACTTGCTTATAGTATGCGATCGATGTATTGTAATCGTTTCTGTTATAAGCCAATAACCCCAATTGTACCAAAGCCTTAGGTTTGTATGGACTTCCCGGAAATTTCGATATCAGCGTCTGATAACTTGATTCTGCTTTACTGTCATCCTGAAGTCGTTCCCATGACTTACCAGTTTCAAACAAAGCGTCATCAATATAATTAGATTCCGGAAACTGTGTCTGCAATTTATTCAATTCACTGATTTTTTGCTTATTGTCATTCAGCAATCCATGACAGAATGCCTTTTGAAATAAAGAATAGTCAGAATCTAAAGATCCTGCTTCGTAGGCCTTCTCATAATTCGCGATTGCATCATCGTACCTGCTGTCAGCAAAATTACAATCCCCAAGGCGGTTATAAGCGTCGGTATAGAGTGGCGAACTTTTATCTGTTCTGCCTTCAAAATATTTAAGAAACCAGGGTATTGCAAGCTCGTATTGTTCTTTATTGAAATAATTGTACCCGATGTTATAATTCGAAATTGGATATTCCTTGAGTTTTGCAGCACCCGGTATGCTCTGAAATTTTTTGTAATCGACGACAGCAAGGTCACTCTTTCCTAAACGGAAATTGGCTTCTCCGCGCCAGTAATAAGCCAAAGCCCAAAATACATTGCTTTGATCGCCGTATTCCAACGATTTATCAAACAGTTGAATGGCCTCCATAAATTTCAAATCCCTGAAAAATTCAATTCCCCGGTTCAAAGCTACTCTTTGATAAGCCTTTTTTATTGCCGGACTCTTCACCTTGATTTTTTCGAGTGAAACCAGCGCATCCTTGTAATTTCGGGTGGTCATAAATACTTTAACAAGGTAGCCGTATGCCACATCGTTTTTCTCAGAATTCGGATATTCCGAAATATACCGGTCAAACGCTTTAATCGCCTCATTGAACGGAGAATAATCGAGTTCATAAGTAATCTTTGCATATTGAAAAAGGGCATCCTCTCTGATTTTCGGATCAAAATTTAGATTCGAAGCATTCTGAAATGCCATCATCGCGCGTTGTTTATCACCTTTTTTAATGTAAAGTCCTGCCAGTTTGTACCATGCATTTTGAGCAAAAGCATCTTTTCCCTTTGCTGCTTTTTCCATATTTTGAATCGCCTTATCGGTCTGGCCATCTTTACCAAAACAAAAACCAGCTACATAATATTGCTGCGGCGTTACGTCCTTACTTTTCAGATAATTCTCGATATATGGAATTGCCTCTTTGTACCTCTTTAATTGATAGTACGATACGCCAAGTACCTTCGATAACTCGATTTTTCTTTGATCCGTTGCACGATCCATCAGCGAAGGGGCGATTTCAACCACCTGCTCATATTTTTCCTGGGCAAAATAGATCTGAACTTTATAGAAAGGAATGATTGCAGCGTATTGCGGCGTTTTTTCAATTTTTGTAAATTCCTGAAGTGCAAGATCATATTTGCCCTCAAGATAATTGATGTGCGCCCAATAGTATTTCGAAGCATCCGAAAACGTTCCGGGTTTATCTTTCAGCTCAGCAAAAAATACCTTAGCCACATTATTATTACCCTCTTCGAGGTTGCAAAAGCCCGATTTAAAACAATATTCCTCAAGTTCTTTTCCGGATAATGCATATCGGTCGATTTTCTTAAAGGATTCAAGCGCCCGTTTATATTGCTTTTTATTAAAATCGGCACTGCCTAATCTGAAATAAGCATTATTGATTCTTGGCGATTCCGGAGCATCCTTAACAAATGCCTCCAGCATACTCCGCCCGTTTTGATTTCCCATTTCGAGATAACACACAGGAATATGGTAATCAGCCTCATCCGCAAAGACCGAGCCAGGCACAGCAATTTCGCGAAGTTTCTGAAATTCATGTATGGCCGATCCATATTTTTCGGCATTAAACAATTCCATGGCCGTTCGCAATGTCTCTTTGCAATTCTCTTGTGTATACACCGGTTGCGAATACAAGGGAAAAGCATAAAAGAAAAAAATCACGAATACCTTAATTATCTGACCTTTGATTCTCATTTTCATATAATCAATATTCAATTATTTGAACTTACAATTAAGTAAATATTCCTCAAAATCACTGTTAAACCAAACATACTCTTAATAAAAATCATTAAAAAGCATTAGTTTTGTACTAACGTGGTTTTACAAATATAGACTTTTATAAAAACTTTTCGAACCGTGGAGCCAATCATTGAATTAAAAGATGCTGACATTTATCAACGTGAGACGTTGGTTTTAAAAAATATCAACCTGTCCATAAATAAAGGAGAATTTCTCTATATAATAGGAAAGGTAGGAAGCGGCAAATCAAGTTTGTTGAAAACTTTTTACAACGAACTTCCGCTAATCGCCGGAACAGGGTCCGTTTGCGGGTACCAACTCGGGAAAATCCGTTCCAAAGAGGTCCCCTTTCTTAGACGTAAGCTTGGCATTATTTTTCAGGACTTCCAGCTGTTAACCGACCGTACCGTTTATAAAAACTTCGAGTTTGTATTGAAAGCAACCGGATGGTTTAATGATAAAGCGATAAAAGACCGCATCAGTGAAGTGCTTGCAATTGTTGAAATGGGCCACGCGGGCCCACGTATGCCGCATCAGTTGTCAGGTGGTGAGCAACAACGTATTGTGATTGCCCGCGCGTTGTTGAATAACCCTGAAATTATTCTTGCCGACGAGCCAACCGGAAATCTTGATCCCGAAACTTCCGATGCACTGTTACAGGTGTTTATGGATATCAACAAGGAAGGAAAAACAATTGTGATGGCAACACACGATTATCCAATCATCCAACGATTTCCTGCCCGTAAAATTATCTGTGAGGCAAATAGTATCAGAGAGTTGGCCGATGATACCGAGATTATCGATTTTGAATCGCTGCTGGAAGATCTGCCAACGGTGTGAAAGCATTTGTTACAGAAATAATTTTTCCAATAAAAGTTGTCATTGGTGAGCGGATAATATTTAATTAAATCAGAAGATCCTTGCTACCCCTCGTTTGCAACAGCCTGCCCCGTTTTTTCGGGGAGGGGTTAACTGTTTTGAGTTTGTAACTCATATTCCGATCCATCGGAGAAATCCCTGGTTTAATACGTGTTTCTTTTAAATTAGTGGATATACAAAGAGAATAAACATCAAATTATTGGATCAACCCGAATACAATGTCTTAAAAAAACCTTATTTTTAAAGAAAAAAACATTAGTACAAATAGAGATACATTATAAAGTTCCTAAAGAAACGTAGATTTCGCGACTACCCAGCTTTCCTCTCAGCAACGTAGTTGCTATATCTTTGTAGATAAATACACTATAAAACTCCTAAAGCAATCCCGTAAATACGGGACGATATCTTAATCTGTCAAAATTTTATTCGGTCACTAATGGCTCTTTATACACAAATCATGGCCATTTCATATCAAAAACCTTATTTTCAAAGAAGAAAACCTCTTAGTAGAAAAGGGATAATCAACAGAATATAACCTTATTACCTTATTTATAAAGTCCCATCAGAAAACAATCCACCCGCAAATAAGGGAATGGCATTCTGGATTGTGAGCATAAGTTTCCTACTGGGATAGCCCTATAAAATATGGCTTCAAGATAAAGCGATCAAAATTATTTTGAATATGGGGATATGTATAAAGAGTAGGTTTGCAATCCAGAAAGTCGGGACCCCGTTTTTTCGGGGAGGGGTTAAGTGTTTTGAGTTTGTAACTCATATTCAAAACATTTTTTAATAAATAGTTTATTTCGGTTAACTTTTTCGTGGCCTCTCATGGCCTGGCGATCCCCCTCGTTTGCAACGAGGGGATAGTGGTTACTCGTTTGTAACGATAAAGAATGCCGGTTTCAACTTTGGGAAACAAGGTTTTAAATTAT